>DAOSDY010000010.1 GCA_035362835.1 Melioribacteraceae bacterium | reverse complement strand
ATTCATCTTTTTACTTTCTTCAACCTACAGCTGGTAGAAACATATTTTCCAAAAATATAAGAGGGGTACAAAATGGAAAATCTCAATTTCAAATCCGTTGCATCATTCGCTCTGAAAAATCATTGCTCGTTCTACGGCGGAAGGCCGGCTTCCGATGTTCTAAAAGGTTTTAATGGTGAGATTATCTTCATGTTCAATAAAGATCATTTCGGAAATTTCTTCTTTCAATGGGTGCGCTGCAATTACGATTCCTCGCAGTACAAGGAGAAAACTCTCACTTATAAGGGAAAAGAATATTCTGCTCTCTTTCTTCTTGTCCCTCAGAAAATACCTTCAAAATTCCTTTACAGCTTTAAGACTTTTTCAAAATCCTGTGCCTATCTGCTCGGTTATTTTTTTAAGTAAATAAGGTAATTGATATGAATTCAGAACAGGAAAAATCCAGATCAAAGGCGCTCAAAAGAGCCCGTATGCTTGCTAACTATACAAGTTATGTCGCGGTCGTTGAATCGGAAGGGAAGTATGATATCGAGTTCGAACCGCCGTTCATACGGCCATTCGAGAAATTATTGGTTGAATATTCAAATCATAAATTGGTTAAGAGGTACCAAAATGACAAAAGAAGAAAAACAAATCTATAAACAGGAAAAATCAGCTAAGATCAAAGCTATCAGAGAAAAAATTCTCTCCCTTTCGGATCAGGAAAGGGAAGCACTTTCGGCAATCTCTATCCCGACTATTGAGGGGAGATTTCTGTCAGTCCATAACGTACTTATGATCGTTTCGCAGTTTCCGTTCATGCCTACTGTCGTCGGCGGATTTAAGCAGTGGATGAAAGCGGGCAGATCTGTTAAAAAAGGTGAGCATGGTGCTGTTATTCTGTTTCCGGTCGGTCCTAAAGATGACCAGGGAAACCTCGAGGACGCAGAAAAGTTCTACTCGGCTACCGTATTCGATATCTCGCAGACAGAATCCCTCTCCGTAGAGCCGGAAGTCAGTAATTATCAATTCAGCAGTAATTAATTTATTAAAGGATTTAAGCCATGAAATTAAATGAGTTTGCAAAATCGTTAATCAGTAAGAATCATTTTATAAAAGCCAGCTTCGGCGGATTTCAAGGTTCGGGCAAGACCCGAACCGCTTTTGAATTTATTGTCGGCGCTTACAAACAGATGAAACTCGAGAAACCTGTTCTTATCATCGACAATGAAAAAGGAGCACGGTTTTTAATCCCTTCTTTCAAGAAGCACAACATTCCGGCAATCGCCAAGGAAACCACTTCTCTCAAAGACGTTCAGGACGCTTTCAAGTTTGTTCAGTCAGGTGAAGTCTCTTTCTTGTTTATTGATTCGCTTACAAAAGTTTATTACCGGTACATTAAAGACTACCGCGAAGCAAACCGCAGAAAATTTATGACCCTGCAGGACTGGGGTAAAATTCTCCCGCTCTGGAACGAAGAATTTTCAGAAAAATTTGTTCAGACCGAAGGCAATATTGTCTTTACCGGAAGGGGAGGGTTTGAATATGAAAAGGAAGAAGATACGAAGGATGAAAACGGAGTCGTAACAGAAAAGGGAAGTTTTGTTAAATCCGGTTTTAAGATGAAGATTGCCGGAGAAACCCCCTACGAAACCGATCTTAACGTTTGGATGTCCTCAGACGATATTTACAAGGACGGCAAACCGAACAAAGAAATCTATGCCTATGTA
>DAOSDY010000009.1 GCA_035362835.1 Melioribacteraceae bacterium | reverse complement strand
TAAATAATTCACAGCTATTCGATTTTAAGAAAGACTTTAGGATCTGTGAGAGCAATTTTTTTGTGAGTTATTAAGGAATATATTACTCCAAGTATCAAAGCAACGACAGCACCGGCAATTTCTTCTATGGAGTTGTTAGATATTCCGAGAGTAGCAAGGACTCCGGCACCGACTTTGAGAATCCATTGAACAAGTTTGGCTACGATAAAATCTTTAATAGTATTCCACATTTTGATTTCTCCATCTACTTTAACGTGATATAATTTTGCTTTTATGAGTTCGAAAATATTAAGAGAAGTGTCTACGACAGGTTTTTCCGGGACTTTGACAGGATTGGAGGGTGAGTATTTGTATTTTATTTCAGTCATAACGTAATCTGAATATTCTGATCTTATATACATACTCTTCTTTTCTCTTGAAAGAAAAGAAGCAAAAGTTCAAGACTGTAAAAATTTTGCTAAAGATTTCATTCGCTCCGCTATGGAAATTAAACTCCCCCGCTTTTATTAATAATGGTAATTGAATGCGGGGTTCAAACAGAAATTTCCATTTAACGCTTCGCTCATTCATCTTATTAAACTAGCCTACCGGCAGGCAGGCGTAAAATTTTTAATGTCATTTTTACTTTAAAACAATAATTAGAGCATTACAGAAAAAACACGCCAAGTATTTGAGGCCATAAAAGAATAAAAATTTAACAGATTAAGGGAAATTGAGTGCAAACGGAATTTTAACATGGACTATGATTTGAAGTCCGTCAACCGGATTGCCCGTAACATCGTAGCATTGAATATCCAATGAGAAGCTGTCCCCATTACCGCCCCATATAAGATGCCTGATTAATGAAGTGTAAAATGGAACAATGGAGTATTCATAGTCCTCATGAGCGATAGGCAAATCTAACCCTGCTCCAATTTCGTAAAGACCGACATCATATCGTGAAGGGGTGACATTAGCCCATGAAGCATTGTTTAGAACATTGGTAGACCTTCCCGGACCCGGGAATTCATATGTAACAACAGGATCATTAGTGCCGGACTGCGATACCTGGAAATTGCGGAATACATAGAGTCCGTGCATTCTAACTTTACCGGACCAATTTGAAAGAGGCGCATTGTTATTCGGGAACTGGCACCATTTATAAAAATTCTTGGGATTCAAGAATGGGAGCGAACCGGACCAGAAAGTTTCATGGATTATTGTACCGGGAGGCGGATTGAGAGGAGAAGCATACTGAAATATAAAATCATCCGCGGAATTTTTAAGCTCGACTCTGCCGACACAGAAAAATGACTGATTGTTCTTAAATATAAATTTGCCATCGTGAACACCGCCGTAGATTATGAAATTATCTCCTTCATTTGCATTCTGAAGAGCAGTAACTAACGAAGTATAATTGCATTTATCAGGACCGACAGTAATAATATTTGAAGGGAGCGGGATTACAGGGAATGGATTAATTATTCTATCAAAAAGTATTCGTCGCATTTGAACCTCAGTTTAATAATGTGCGGAATGGAAAAACTATTTAAGCAGAATCCGTATAGAATCACCTGTTACGCCGGGATCCAGAGCGTATCCTGTAAGAGCGCCGGACGTTTTAGGAATTGCCTTACCAGCTGAATCAGATTCAACCGGATCACCCGCAGCTATAGTTGCGGCTGCGACGACTAGTACAATCCCTATTACAGTTACAGGCATCTGCTCCCCGGGGGAAGTTTCAGCGTTGGATACTCCAAGACATACGGCACCGGCTGAAGGAAGATTGCCGCTGAAACCGACAAAGCGGTTTTTAGGAATAGAAGCTGCGGCAGTAACGGATGTAATCAATAATGGCTGTTCGGTTTTCATTTTAATACTCCTCGCCTGTTATTTGACAGGCATGAATCGTTAAACTAAACGGAAGACGATTTAGAACGCCGTCCGCGCTTACTTTTAGGTTTTGAATCAGAAACCTGAGCAGCATTTGTTTTCTGTTCAGTATTTAGAGTAATAGGATGCTCTGCAATTTTTTCTTTTTTAGAATCATCATTGAAAGGAGCCAGGTATCTGCCGAAATAGTTTTTTTCTTTCTGATAATCATCATCAGTCATTTCAATGACGGAATTCTCTTTGAATATTCTACCGTTGAGGTAGAGGTCGGTGTTGATTATTCTGAAAAGCATATGTTTCCTCCTTCTTTGATGACAACAAAAAGATGAGGATAAGGATTGATATAACTTTTTCTTTTCTTGACGCAAGAAAAGAAACAAAAGAACATGTACTGAAAAATAATTGCTAAAATTATGCTTCGTTCCGTTACGGAAAATAAACTCCTCCCCCGCTCTTTATTAGATAATATTTTGTAAGCGGGAGTCGTCAGACAAAATTTTCCGTTTAACACTTTACTTCGCATAATTTTTTAACCTTGCCTTCCGGTAGGCAGACGCAATTATTTTTAGGTACAAGAAATTATAAATCATTTTCAGAGCCAAGTATTTGATGCCAAATAAATCATTAAATATTTTTTAATTAGTATCGTTGATTAAGAAACCGGCATCGGGGCCGACGATTTTAGCGACAAAATGATCTGTATTTCTAATCACTTCAATTTTACCGCCTTCAGTATATGTATCCACAAAAGGATTGTTTTTCTTACGGAGCGTATATGCAAAAGCAGGTTCATAATAGTTGCGAGGAATATCAGAAATTTCTCTCTGCACATATGCGAGGATTACATTATCTCTCCAGATATCCTGAAAGGTGCCGTCGTCTGCAGCGTAGACTGCATCACCTACCAGAAGGTTTTCAAAGTCCAACAGCTGGCGAAGGAGCTCAATTGTAATGACTGCATTTTGAGTGTATTTGATTTTATCGAGAATTGCAGGATGAACTTTTAGAGCATTGTACGCAACCGCTCCAATGACACAGAAATTAGGACGCTTGGCAATTTTACCGCGGATGGCCTCTTTGGCTGATTCAAAAACAGCGACCGGATTGCTTGTTACATTTGTAAACTTATCCGCTGATCCGAGAGTGACTTTATTGCCTGAAGGATATGTAGTTAGGTCCTGGACCAGATCCGCAATCATTTTCTCCATACGAAGCGAGATTCCATCCGTGACTACCTGAGTGGCGTGGAGGCGGAGGTTGTAGATATCCTCGTCGATTTCACGGTAGTCTAGCGGATATTCGAGATCGTGCTCTGCAAGGACATAATCGACTGATGTATGAATATCGGGACTGATACGGTTTGATTTAGCGCGGATTGCACGCTCTGTATTGTAAACCTTGAAAGATTCTTTTGTGAAGAGAGGGATTTTACCCCCTTCTTTAACAACAGGGACAATTGGAGCAAGGTTTAGGCCTACATGATCTGCGTTGGTATAACCGCGCGCAATGTTTGTAAGGACAGGATCAACTATACGGCGAAGTGCTTGAGTACTCATCTTAAATTTTCCTTAAATATTATTTGAAAGCTTCAGCACAGCATCTTTATATGAGATTTTTTCTGATTTCATGAGAGCCAGGGCGCGTTTGTGAAGAGGAAGCTGGGATTCGTCGACTTCAACATTCTCGAAGGATTCATCGGATACCGTGGAGATATCGAGCCCGGGTTTTGCAGCAAAAGTATCAAGAAGATTTGTATCGGGAACGGAAGAGAGGAGATTCTTCAGCGCATTAAGCAGATTTTCTTCATGGGGCTTTGCGGAATTATGAAATAATGGAATATTGGAAATTGAGTTTAATAATTCCGAGAATGATTTTACAAACGCCGG
>DAOSDY010000008.1 GCA_035362835.1 Melioribacteraceae bacterium | reverse complement strand
AAATCCGGATCATAATAATACATATTATCCTAATATCAAATAGAATTATTTGTTAGACGAACATTAAAGACATTAAAAAAAATATGAGTCTATTAATAGGATACAGCCGGAGTTATCCGACGGTTTATTATGGAGTGACTTATTAAGCTGCAGCGACCTTGTTGTAACTCTCAATAAATTCCGCTTTATCTTCTCGGGTGTTGTATTCTGTGAAAAACTCCTCGAGTTCCTGACGCAGGAAGTTCAGTTTTGGTCCGTCAAGCTTTTCAATTTGCGGTAAGATGGTTGAAGAGAAGAATTTCTATGCTTGTAAATAGTAAATAATAAAGATTTTATTTATTGATTTTGTTATTTTAATCGAAAATTTAGGAATTAGATAAAAAGGTTTTCAATTATCAATTCGGAAATATTATGAATGGAGTAAAGCAAAAACAAAGTAGAAGATTTATTGGAATAGCAAAACAATATTATGCTTACAATCCAAATACAATTTTGCTTCTGAATACGGACGGGATAATATTAGATATCAATATTAAAGGTGAAGAACTGTTAGGATATAATAGATCTATAATAACTAAACAGAATATTCAATTAATAATTGATTTGTCTGATGAAAATTCACAAGGCATAATAAAAGCAATATTAACTAAAAAGGAATATTCAGGTGAAACTACTTTTATTAAAAAAACGGGGAATAAATTTAAGGGTTATTTTAATACGCGCATCATAATTGATGAAAAGAAGAATCGAATAATTGAAATGGGGATTGAAAAACGAAGAAATAAAAAAAGTAAAGGGCTGAAAGATGAGAACCGAGATAACTTAATTAGTGAAGATACATATAAGATATTATTTGATAATAACCCACTCCCGATGTGGATATATGACGTAGACACTTTAAAATTCATTTCTGTTAACAATTCAGCAACAAAAAACTACGGGTATTCAAGGGATGATTTTTTAAATATGACATTAACAGATATAAGGCCTTCTGAAGATGTTCCGATGCTAATAGAGAACATCAAGAAAGAAAGAGAAATAATTCAAAGAAGCCGAGTATTCAGACATAAGAAAAAAGACGGGACAATAATTAATGTTGAGATAAGCTCACATAGCCTTCCCACGCGACGCGAGGGAAATTACAGGTTGGTAATGGCAATAGACATCACAGAACAATTTAATGCCGAAAAAAAGCTGATTGAGAGTGAAGAGCGTTTCAGAAGGTTGATAGACAATGCAGAAGATTTGATTTACCGCTACGAGTTCAAACCGAATAGAGGATTTACGCTTGTCAATAATGCAGCGACAAAAATAACCGGATTCACACCTGAAGAGCATTATGCTGATCCAGATTTAGGTTTTAAACTAGTTCATCCAGAGGACAAAAGGATATTAGAAAAAATCTCGAACAATGGTAAAGAAATTAATCAGCCTATTGAATTAAGATGGGTGAAGAAGGACGGAACTGTTATTTACACTGAGCAAAGAAATGTACCGATAATTGACGATAAGGGTGAATTAGTCGCAATAGAAGGGATAGCGCGAGATATTACGGAACGCAAGCGTGTTGAATCAATTTTACGGGATAGCGAGGAAAGGTTCCGGGCATATATCAACCAGGCAGCTGATGCGCTCTTTGTTCACGATTTTAGAGGAAAATTTGTAGATGTGAATGAAAGAGCCTGCAGTTCTATTGGTTATACAAGAGAAGAGTTATTAAACATGACTGTATTCGATATTGAAACGGATTTTAATTTAGAGAGTGCCCAGAGAGAATGGATAAAAATAATGCCAGGAAATTCGATGCAATTATTGGGTCACCATAAAAGAAAAGACGGGAGTAAGTTTCCGATTGAAGTACAATTCGGCTGTTTTGACTTGAAAGGTATAAGATATTATATGGGATTAGTGAGAGATATAACTGAGCGAGTAAAAACTGAAGCAGCACTTAGAGAAAGCGAAGAGAAGCTGAGACTATTTATTGAGTATACACCTGCAGCTATTGCAATGCTTGATACGAATATGAGATATATAGCAACAAGTAAACGATGGCTTACTGACTACGGATTAGGAAGTAAAACAATAATGGGATCTTCTCATTACGATCTATTTCCCGAATTACCGAAAAGATGGCGTGAAATGCATAAAAGATGTTTAAACGGAGAGGTAATTGATCCATTCGAAGATAAGCTTGAAGGAGAAAACGGGAATATTCGATGGTTCAGAAGAGAAATAAAATCCTGGTACAAGACAAGAGATCAGATTGGCGGATTAATAATTTTTGCTGAAGATATAACTGAACGAAAGATGAATGAACGGGATTTGGTTGAGAGCCAGAAAAAATTAAAGAACATAATTGATCACAGTACAAATCTTTTTTACTCACACGATACAGAGCAGAATATAAAATATGTAAGTCCTCAATTAAAGGATATATTGGGATATAATACAGATGAGGGTTTTAGAGCCTGGACTAATTTTGTATCGGACAACCCATTAAATAAAATCGGAATTCAGAAGACACTGGAAGCAATAAAATGCGGGAAGCCACAGGGTACATACGAACTTGAACTTGTTCATAAAAACGGAAAAAAGGTCTGGGTAGAAGTAAGAGAAGCACCAGTAGTTGAGAATGGGGTTACAACATTAATTGTAGGTTCACTAACAGATATAACGGAAAGAAAAATTATTGAATCAGGATTAAAGAAGAGATTAGAATTTGAGTTGTCAATTGCATCTATTTCTTCACGATTTTTAAATATTTCGCAAATGACCATAGACAGAGAAATAAATGAGGCCTTAAAGAGAGTTGGAAAAGTAGCACAGGTAGACAGGACATATTTATTTATTTTTTCAGAGGATTTAAGTATATGCGATAATACACACGAATGGTGCGGAGAAGGAATAACGCCGCAAATTGATAATTTGAAAAAAATACCAACTAGTATAATACCATGGTGGATGGAATCATTAAAGAGAAATGAGACCATTCATATACCAAGAGTAGAAAACCTACCAGAGGAAGCGAGAGAAGAAAAAGTGATTCTTGAGGCGCAGGAAATAAAATCGTTAGTAGTAGTACCGCTTTCGACTAGGAAAAAATTAAAAGGATTCATAGGATTTGATTCTGTAAAGAATTATAAGGAATGGATGCCTGAGGACATAGTATTACTAAAAATGTTATCTGAAATATTAGTAATCGCACTTGATAAATTAAAATCTGATGAATTACTAAAAAAGAGTGAAGAAAAATACAAAAAACTAGTAGATACAGCACCAGACGTAATTTATTCACTTAGTCACCCTGAAGGGATCATCACATCACTAAACCCCGTATTTGAAAATATAACAGGCTGGGAAATAGGTGAATGGATAGGCAGGCCTTTCAAATTATTAATTCATCCAGAAGACATAGAAAAGACCAAGATTCCTGACAATTTAATACGAGATAAGCGTCTATTTACAATGGAATTAAGGGTACGAAAAAAAAATGAAGAATATCTAGTTGGAGAATTTACAAATGTAGCGGAAGTCAAAGACAATAAAGTAACAGGTATATTCGGAATAGTACACAATATTACAGAAAGAAAATTAGCAGAAGAGCAATTACGAATATTAATGAACAGACTGATTGAATCCGAGGAGATAATGAGAAAATCAGCATCCGGACAATTACATGATCAAGTCGGGCAGAATTTAACGGCATTGACAATCAATTTAAATTATATTATTTCACAATTACCGGGCGAAGCGAGTGAAAAATTGACCACCAGGCTAAATGATTCACTTGTTATACTTAACGAAACGATAGATCAGATAAGAGATATAATGGTTGAGTTAAGACCTACTGTACTGGAAGACTACGGATTAAATGCGGCTCTTAACTGGAGCATTAATAAATTTGCCGAGAGGACAAAAATAAATGTAATATATAACGGCAAAGATCTGGAAAAAGAGCTGCCAATAAACACAGGATATATAATATTCAGGTCGATACAAGAAGTATTTCATAATATATCGAAACATGCCAGGGCAGAAAATGTAAAAATTGAACTTATTGAAAAACCTGAAGCTATTAAGATAGAAGTAAAGGATGACGGAATAGGATTCAGTATGAAAAAAGTGCGTGAGATGAAAAATTCAATTAGTTTTGGGTTGTCGAGTATAGAAGAAAGGATGAAATTAATTGGCGGTAAATTAGAGATAAGTTCTGAACCAGGGAAAGGGACAGTAGTGATAATTGAGATAGGAAGATAGCAGATGGAAATAAGAATATTGATTGCAGATGATCACGCAATAATAAGAGACGGACTAGAGATGATACTAAGTACCGGAGCAGGCTTGAAGGTAATAGGCACAGCTACTGACGGAAAGGAAGCATACAAGCTTGCGGTTGAATTAAAACCAGATGTGGTAGTGATGGATATAGCAATGCCAAATATGAACGGGGTTGAAGCAACCAGAAGAATAATAGAGGAAAATCCTGCGATCAAAATAATAATTCTTTCGATGCACTCGACTTCGGAAGATATTTTCAGGTCATTACAGGCGGGCGCGATGAGCTACTTATTAAAAGAATCAGCCGGTGCCGAAGTTAAAGAAGCCGTACATGCAGTAATGGCAGGAAGAAGATATTTATCTAGAAAAGTAGACGACATTCTAATAGACAGCTACATATTTGTAAGAAATGCCGGGCAAAAGAAAAGTCCTCTAGAAAGCTTGAGCACAAGAGAAAGAGAAGTATTACAACTTGTTGCAGAAGGAAAGACTAGTACAGAAATTGCATCCATGTTATATCTGTCTGTAAAAACAATAGAGACATACCGAAGCCGATTAATGCAGAAGTTAGGTGTAAAAGATATACCAAGTTTAGTAAAATTTGCTCTTCAACACGGATTAATCCAATAATAGGATTTGAATAAAAGACTTATTATAGTAAAACAGTACAGAATTTAAACTTCCCCTACAAAACTTTTCAGACTTCCCTTACATAAAATACGAACCTACTATCCTATATTTTTAGGGTGCGATAAAAAAATAGGGGTATTAGTGCGGCGTAGTTTTATGGAGACAAAGTCGATTCTAATAATAGAAGACCACATGGCACTTAGGTTATCATTAAGCTCGTGGCTTAAGGATCTTTATCCTAGTATCGAAATTCATTATGCGGCGGACGGAGAGGAAGGATTAGAAATAGCCAATTATATTAAGCCAGACCTTGCGTTAATTGATATAGGATTACCAGGGATAAGCGGATTTGAGGTTACAAGAGAGATTAAGAAGCAGAATAATTATACAGCGATAATAATACTTACAATTTATGAAGGACCCGAGTATGAAAGCGAATCGGTTACAGCTGGGGCAAATTATTTCATTAACAAGAAAGAAATGTTCAAGCGATTACCAGAGACAATAAATTCATTACTTTACAAAAATTAGGATTAAGTAAAAGCATTGCTAAAGAATTTATTAACAGTACTAAATATTTCTGAAAGTTCCGAAAAAACAGACATTATTAACAGGATACTGAAAGAGACTGAATCATACAGGACTAATTTACTGTGGCGCAAGAGAATTGAAGAAGTAAGGATTCATATTCCCAAAAACTCGATTGATGTTGTGTTCTATTATCTTAATGCGGACAAGACCAAGGACCTGCAGAATTTAGAAATTCTTAGTAGACTTTTCGAACGAGCCCCGATAATTATAATAACGCAAAATAATGAGAGTACTTTTTCCACTGAGGCAATAAGGATGGGGTGCCAGGACATACTAGATGCGAATAAAATAACAAAAGAATCTCTTAAAAATTCAATAAGTTTTTCAATTGAGAGGAAAAAAAGGGAGTATGAATTCAGAAGGAGCACTGAACAGAGCAAATTAATTTTCTCAACGATGGGAGAAGGAATAATCTGGACAGATCGGGAAGACAGAATCCTTTTTATAAACAAAAGAGTGAGTGATATTTACGGATACACAGAGAAGGAACTTATTGGACAAATAGCTTATAATATTTTAGAGCATCCGGATGACCGTGGATTAATACTTGAAAAAAACAAGTCGAGATTAAAAGGGATCACGGACAGTTATGAAGTACGAGGATTAAAAAAGACAGGTGAGACGATATGGGTAAGAATAAACGGTTCGCCGGTATATAACACCGATCATATAGTCATCGGTTCAGTTGGAGTTGTGAGTGACATAACAGAGAAGAAAGAGGTTGAAGAAAAGTTAAAAATAAGTGAATCGCATTACCGTCGGTTTGTAGAGGAGGATTTAACCGGCGATTATATCACAACCCCGGACGGGACACTGCTATACTGCAATAATTCATTAGTTAATATACTCAGGGCAAATAGTCAGGAAGAACTTTTAAGGAGGAACGCGTTCGATTTTTACACAGATAAAGCAGAAAGAGAAAAATTCCTAATAGTTTTAAAAGAGAAGAAGAAATTATCGAACATAGAGTCGAACTTAATTGCATTAGATGGATCTGAAATCACGGTAATAGAGAATGTAATTGGATCTTTTGATAAGAAAGGGAACCTAACACAGATAATAGGATATATGTTTGACATAACCTCAAGGAAAATATTTGAGAAGCAACTGCATGATCAGACATATCTTTTAGCAAATGTTATCAAAACAATACCTGTAGGATTATGGATAATAGACAAGGACGGGATGATAATCCACGGAAATCCAGAGGGACAGAGAATATGGGCAGGTGCCAGATTTGTTGGTGTTGAAAAGTTTAATGAATACAAAGGATGGTGGGCAGAAACCGGAAATTTAATAAAAGCAGAAGAATGGGCAGCAGCCCGTGCAATTACTAAAAAAGAAATTTCATTAAATGAAGAGATAGAGATAGAATGTTTTGACGGGACACACAAAATAATACTTAATTCTGCTATACCAATAATTAAATCGGACGGAAGTGTTCTGGCAGCGATAGTAATCAACATGGATATAACGGACAGAAAAAAGAATGAAAAATCGATTAAAGAAAGTGAGAAAAGATTCAGATCTCTGGTTGAATCGTTAAACCAGGCCTATTATGAGACAGATAGAAACGGAGTATTTAAATATTGCAATCCTGGATTATACACTTTGAGCGGATATAAAGAGATGGAGTTACAAAATAAAGTATCATTCCGGATAGTTGCAAAAGAATATAGAGATTTTGTAACCATGAAATATAGAGAATGGATGCGAGAAAAAAGATCTGAAATGTCGCTGGAATTTCAAGTAGAGAAAAAAGACGGGACAAAATTCTGGGTAGAGCAGATAACACATTTAGAATTTGATATTAAGGGGGATTTTTTAAAGGCAAATAATATATTAAGAGATATTGATGAGCGTAAAAAAGCTGAGGAAGAATTAAAAAAGCTTAACCGTGCAATTGAGCAGAGTTCAACCAGTGTAGTAATTACAGATTCAGAAGGTATGATTGAGTATGTTAATCCCTATTTCAGTTCTTTAACTGGCTATCAACTAAATGAGTTACAAGGAAAGACGCCTCGAGTATTAAAATCAGGGAACCATAATGAAGCATTTTATCAAAGCTTATGGAAAACAATACTAGAAGGGAAAACCTGGCAGGGTGAATTATTAAATAAAAAGAAAAATGGTGAAACTTACTGGGCTAATGCATCAATATCACCGATTGTAGATAACAGTGGGAATGTGACAAACTTTGTTGCAATTGAAGAGGATATAACAGAGAGGAAAAAACTTCTTAAAGAAATAATAGATGCAAAAGAGAAAGCTGAGATATCAGATAATTTAAAGACAGAGTTTTTATCGCAAATGTCGCATGAGATCAGGACACCATTGAATATTATTGCGAGCAATGCAGAAATACTCAAAGATGATTTCGGACATATAATTCCAACTGATTATGATGACGTGTTTACAAGCATAGAATTAGCGAGCCAGAGAATAATTAGAACGATAAGTTTAATATTAAACTCAGCCGAGATTCAAACCGGCATATACAGATTAAATAAAGAAGAAGTTAATATAAATCTGTTATTGCAGAAATTAGTAGACGAGCACCGTCTTTTTGCAAAAATCAAGAATTTACAACTTACATTTAATCCAATAAAAGAAGGATTAAAAATACACGGTGATGAGTACGCGATAACACAGATATTTGCAAACCTGATTGACAACGGGATTAAATATACAAAGGAAGGCGAGATTCAAATTGAGGCCAATAGAAACACCAAAGGGAATGTTTATGTATTGGTAAAGGATTCGGGGATTGGAATAAGCGAGGAATTTCAGAAGAGACTTTTTGAGCCATTTAGTCAAGAGGAGCAGGGATACAGCAGGTCATTTGACGGAAACGGATTAGGTTTATCGCTAGTAAAGAAGTACTGCGAATATAACGATGCAACAATTGAAGTAAAGAGCAAGAAAGGAATGGGATCGACATTTAAAGTAACATTTCAACAAGAGAGTGATAAATAAATTGGAGTAATTAAAGAGAAATGGAAAAATGAAGAGGATGTTAATCATAGAGGACGATTACCTTACACAGAAAGTATTATACAGACTTTTTCATAAGGAATTTGAGATAGAGACCTTTGAATCCGCAGAAGATTTTTATGAAGGGACATCAGGCAAAGGATTTGATATAATAATTCTGGATATCTCGATAAAGGGTGGGATTTCGGGATTAGAGTTGACTAAAAATTTCAGGCAATCTTCCACATATCAAAGCACTCCAATTCTCTGTTTTACAGCGCATGCATTTTTAAAGGACAGGAAAACGGCGATGGATTCAGGAATAGATCTATTTGTTACCAAGCCAGTGCCAAATAACGTATTAATGAATTCTGTAAAATATCTATTAAATGAGAACCGGAATTGAGTTTATAAATAAAAAATGATTTTAGAATGAAGCACCTATTCAACCCTCAAAACCCCTCAGGGACATCCTGCACAGTGAATGCCCTCTGCAAAAAACCTGCAGGATGTCCCCTCTTTTTTAAGTAAGCTATATAATTTTATAAATAGACTATCGCCGGAGTGTCCCGGCGGTTGAGTTTTGGTTAAATTATTAAGCTGCAACGACCTTGTTATAGCTTTCAATAAATTCCGCTTTGTCTTCCCGGGTATTGTATTCTGTGAAAAATTCCTCGAGTTCCTGACGCAGGAAATTCAGTTTTGGTCCGTCAAGCTTTTCAATTTCGGTCTTGCTGGTGGTGCCGAAGATCTTCTGAATGATCATCGTCTTTAACTTCTTTTCGTCTGCAGAGCGCGGAGAGCCGAGATTATTAAGTTCAAAAACCGCTTCGATTTTTTCCGACTCGATTTTCTTCATTAGCTGACGTTCGTAATACTCTTTTTCAGTGGGGATGATATTTCCTGCGGTTTCTTCTGCTATCTCCCCTACCGGTAAGCCCTGGATAAAATCAATAATCGGTTTGAAATTCTTGAACGTCGGGAATAGGAAGATCTTTCCATTAAAACAGTCCGAACGGTCCTTCAATACATAGGCATAGATTTCTTTGTTCGGTTTGCCGTCCTTGTAAATATCGTCTGAG
>DAOSDY010000007.1 GCA_035362835.1 Melioribacteraceae bacterium | reverse complement strand
TTGCTCTCACAGATCCTAAAGTCTTTCTTAAAATCGAATAGCTGTGAATTATTTAATGCACTAAAAGAACTTTATTAAAGATTAATGAAGTGAATTATTATCAGAACTATTTTATTTAACTGACCTCAAAAATTTGGCGTAAGAATATGACTTATCGCATATATAGTTTAATTAATAAAATACGACCTCAAAAAAATCGCGTCTGCCTGCATTCTTTTCGGCGGTTAGAAAATTTGATGAGCGGAATGATAAGCGGAAATTGCTGTTTGACGATCCCGATTTCTATAAACTATTTACAAAAAAGAGCGGGGGAGGAGTTCAATTTCCGCAATGCAGCGAATCAAATTTTAGCAGATTTTTTTGCAGTCTTGATTTTTTGTTACTTTTTTATCAAGAAAAAAGTAAAGGCACCTTTATGAAACACGGTGATAATGATATTCTTATACTCAACATCAAAAAAATTCATTTCTGGATTATTTTGATCTCGGCTTTCCTCTCCCTGGCATTCTCAATCGGTGCCGTTGTCGCACAGGGAAGAATGATAGACCAGACAATTTTCAACCACCAAAAACGACTCGAAAAACTCGAAGAAATAACAAACAAACGATTCAAGCTCTTATACGAAATCAAATTCAATCTGAAAGAAGTCATGGAAAAGAACGGCTACACTTACAGGGAAATTGACGGCAATCTCGATTCAATCCTTAATTAGTTATAAATAATAATTTCTCATAATGACATCAAATTCTTGACGAATAGAATATAAATGAGCACAACGATAAGAAAAAAATTCTGTCTTACGATTTTATTGATAATTCTGTTCGCACCTTAAAAGAATTGCGTATAAAAACTGAACGAAGCGAAACGTTGGGCCCGATAATTTACGGGACAAAAGAGAAAATCTGTCTGACCCCGCATCCCATAAATTCTAATCAAAAGCGGGGGAGTTTTTTTCTCTTAGTTGAGCAAAGTGAAGTTTTAGCAATTCTTTTTCAGTGCTGTTTCTTTTGCTTCTTTTCTTACGTTAAGAAAAGAAGTAGAACAAAATAAAGGAGCACTTATTATGGAATTAAAACAAGGTGTAAAATCAATGGGAATCAAACCCGAAATTATCCTTGCCGCAGTAATTGCGGGAGAAGTATACAAAGCTTTTGAAGTCGATTTCGTTATAACTTCTATGACTGACGGCAAGCATGCCCAGCAGCACTCGCTTCACTATTGCGGATTCGCATTCGATATAAGAATTAAAAACATACCTAATAAAAAAATGATTGACGAAATCTTCCTCGAAATCCGCCGCCGGCTGACTAAAGATTACCAGGTCATTCTCGAAACAACCCATATTCATGTAGAATATCAGCCATTATATCCGTAATAATTCCTGTGCAGTTAGGCTTTGCCCGATTACTAGAGTTGCAACTCAGGTTTGTGCATAATATATCTGCCAAAATCCTGAAGTAACTCTTCGCATAAAGTGCTTCCATTTGTCTCATAATTTTTTATGCTAAATAAGAAAATATTCTCTAAATTATTATAGGATGAAAAATATTATGCTAGCCGAGAATAAAATATCAATCGAATTATTAAAGAATCTTCCCTTATTTTCTGAATTAACCAACCAGCAATTAGACAAAGTTGCAGCTATCTCTAAATTAATTAATTGCAAAAAGAATGAAATAATTTTTCAGGAAGGGGAATTATATAAAGGATTTTATATTTTAATTACCGGCTCTGTCAAAATATTTAAATTCTCATTTGAGGGGAAAGAATCAATTCTCCATATAATAAAGCCGGGTGAATCATTTGGAGATGTACCTCTTTTCGAAGGCACTAACTTCCCGGTCTCTTCACAGGCGATAGCTCATTCCTCTTTGTTATTCATTCCCGAAAAATCTTTCAAAGTAGTAATAAAGAACAATCCGGTTATCTGCTTTAATATGCTGTCAGGATTTGCTAAAAAAATGAGGCGTCTTACCCAGAAAGTTGAAGAGCTCTCTACAAAAGAAGTTTCTAACAGACTCGCCAGGTATCTTCTCGATGAAATAAAAAAATCAGGAAACGAAAACTTGCCCGAACCTTTTGTCCAAATTAGTCTGTCAAAAAAAAATATCTCTTCTTATATCGGTACTATTCCGGATACTCTATCCCGGCTCTTAAAGAAGTTTTCCGAAGAAAAAGTTATTCGTGTTGACGGAAAAACAATATTTATTACTGATTTGAGAAAACTAAGATCACTTGCTAGGTGAATTAAACTCCTTTTGCACCTTTTACTAAAAATATCTAAATCCGACTTAAGTCAAAGGATATCTGCTCCGATGATTCGATATTTCACATGTAAAAAAAAGGAGATTTACCATGTTACACATTTCATCAAAAACTAAAACTTTTGTTGCGGTCGTTTTCAGCCTCTTACTTGTTTCTTCAACTCAATCATTAGCCCATTGCGATGGATTAGATGGTCCGGTAATTAAAGACGCTAAGAAAGCCCTCGAAACTGGAAATGTCAATCTTGTTCTCATTTGGGTACAAAAAGCCGATCAGGAGGAAATAACCTCCGCCTTTAACAAAACTCTCGCGGTACGTAAATTATCACCCGAGGCAAAAGAATTTGCCGACATGTATTTTTTCGAAACTTTAGTCCGTATTCATAGAGCTGGAGAAGGTGCGCCTTATACTGGTATTAAACCCGCTGGACGTGATCTTGGCCCTGCAATCCCGGCAGCCGATAATGCATTGTCATCTGGTTCGCCAAAAGAACTTATCAAATTCCTGGAGGACGAAGTCCACAAAGGTTTGCATCCTCTTTACATGGAAGTTCTGAAAAAAAGAAATTTTGACCCAAACAACGTTAATGCTGGAAGAGAATTTGTTAAAGCCTATGTTGAATATGTTCACTATGTAGAAAAAATCTATCAGCTAACTTCCGGTAATTCACACAACGGTAACGGAATAGATTCTCATTCTCATTAATCTCTACCCGGCACTTTTTGCCCTATGCTTTAAGATGCCGGGAGTAATAATTAAATATGTATAATAAATGAAGGAAATATAAAATGGAATTTACAATCCCCAATTCTCTTAAAATAGAACACGAAGAGTTGCATATGCATTTACTTAAAGTAACTAAAGAAAACGGCAAAGTTGGACCTGCCGCTAATAGAGTTGCAGAAATTCTTCACAGTCATTTTGTTAAAGAAGAAGAATTTGCCGCCCCGCCTCTTGGTCTTCTAATCGATCTATCTAATGGGATTATAACTCAAGACATGAAACCCGTTCTTGAAATGACGGATAAACTTAAAGCGGAGCTTCCCGTTATATTACAGGAACATCAATTGATAAAAGATGCGCTCCAGGATTTGATCTCCGCTGCTTGGAGTGACAGTAAACTCGAATATGTGGATTTTGCAAATAAACTGATTCTTCACGCTCAAACCGAGGAAGAGGTGCTTTATCCGGCTGCTATTTTGATCGGAGAATTTCTAAAATTAAAACTGTAGTATTATGACGGGGGACTAGTGTTCTCAACCGTTATATATTTTGTTAAGACCAGTAAAATATTCCTTGTCATAGGAATAATGGCTGGTCTTTACTTGTTTCTCAAGAGTATTTATAATAATGATTTGCATCTTACAGTTTTGGTTTCTGCTCAATCACATATCATTCTATTTGGTCCGGTAATTATGATTACATTAAGCCAATCATTCTGGTTTTTCCCGCGCCCAGAAATAGACCATGAAATTTATAAACCATTATTTAGCTCTTGTAAAACGTATTCAGAAACCTAAATGAGAAATATTCTAAATAATAAATTCTTTTATGCTCAAATACGACATGCTTATACTTATTAACTAATTCTTTATTAAAAAAAGGGTAAAACTATGATTGATTCCAATGTAGTGCTGACGGGACAAACTATAGCATACACGCTATATGTTCTCGTAATTATGATTTTAATGGGATGGTTTACCTTCAAGGTAACTAGAACAGGGAAAAGTTCAATTATTAAACCGGCTCTCTTTTATTCTTTTGTCGGGCTATTGTTAGTCATCGGTGTTTCCCTTCATATTATTACTTACAATACCATTCCATGGGCTTCGATGGATTTAAACAGAGATGGTATCAAACCTGATAAGGTCTTTAATATCAGAGTTGAAAATCATCAATTCTACCTTCCATCAGAAAAATTAATCATTCAAACCGGTGAAACTGTTTTGTTTAATGTCTCTTCAAATGATTTAACATACGGATTTGGCTTGTTTAGAAACGATAATTCTATGGTTTTTCAAATGCAGGTTATTCCAGGTCATCAAAACGATATCCTTTGGAAATTCGATACGCCTGCTCTCTATTCTATTCGATCTACAGAGTATTCTGGTCCAAAAGGAAATGATATGATTGTTAAAAATGCTGTCCATGTTCTGGAATAACTATCAAGAATAACTTTTTATAACTAAACGAGAGAAATCACTATGAACTTTATTAAAATCCTTATCAGTGGCGAACAGGAATTATTTAAACCCGATTCCTTAACGCCTATGCAGAAAATGACACTCCGGTTTGTGGTAATAGGATTGATTTTTTATGGTATCGCTGTTATTGAAGGTATGATTATGAGAATTCATGAGGTCACTCCTGTACCATCTGTCGATACAAACCAGTTCTTTGCTATTTTAACAGCTCATCCGCTCGTTGGAATCTTTGGGTCTACATATCCAATTGTTTTTGGTGCGTTTTTATTTCTTGTCCCTTTCTTAATGAAAAAACCTCTTTGGAGTATTAAACTCGCAAATTGGACAGCAGCTTTGATTGGAGTCGGTACTTTTATTTTTTGGTTTGCTGGTTTCATTAGCGAGTATGCACCACTCTATACCCTCTACTGGCCTTTACCGGCAGATTTTACTCAGTTTAATCCCGTCGGCGGTTCATTCTTTATCCTTGGCATTGCACTCGTTATGGTAGGTACAGCTTTTTTTGTAGTCAATATCTTTAAAACTATTGCTTATACCCCAAATGGTTGGGATCATCAGCCCGCCGGAGCTCTGTTAAGTTCCGCTCTCGGTATTAGCGGAATAAAAAATATCTTCAGAAAAAAGAAAAAAGAACATCTGGTCTCCTTGCCTGTTGCTGCTATCGCTAGAGGTACTGTCGATACTGCGCTGAATGCCGCTATAATATTATTTACTGGCGTCCTGATTCTTATTTATATGCTCTCTTATTTATTCGGGCTTGATTTGAAACACTCTTCCATCGATGCGCTCCTATACAAAAACTGGTTCTGGTGGGGTCTCGATTTAATTGCCGATGGAATGGTTCTTATTTTTGTTGCAGGTACCTGGTACCTTCTCGCTATGCTTATTACTGGTAAAAAACTTTATATGGAAAACATTGCTCGCGCTGCTTTGCTCGTTGAACTTGTTGTTTCCTGGACTGTCTGGTCGCACCATTTGTTATCAGATCAGGCACAACCTGGAATCTTGAAAGTTGTTTCTGGTGAAATGGTTACTGCTTTTGAACTTATAACCCAAGGTCTTGCATTCTTTATTACCCTTGTTACCTTGTGGAGTGCTCGTCCTCTGCAAATGACTAATCCGTTAAAATTCTTACTTGGTGGTCTGCTTGGTTTCGCTCTTGCGGTTCCTGCCGGTATTATGCAAGCAGATATAGGTCTGAACAGAATCCTCCATAATACGCAATGGATTGTTGGTCCACATGTTCACGTGGCTGTATTGGTGGGATTAACTATGACTCTTTATGCTGCTATCTATTTTCTATTTCCAATTTTAACTAATGGTGCAAAATTGTTTAGTCAAAAACTTGCTACTTTTCATTTTTGGACTCATCTGATCGGCGGCATTGGAATGGGGGCTTTTATGGGTATGGCTGGCTTAAAAGGAATGCTGCGGCGCACTCTCTATTTTGATGGTGAATTTTCTTGGTATATGATTCTGGCCGCACTGTCTGGATCTTTATTACTTTTTTCTTTCATTGCCTTCTTCTTCAATATCGTTATGAGTGTGGGATTGAAAGGTGTTATTGGAATTTTTATGCCGGCTAAATTGGATACTATTGATGTCTTACCTGTTAAGACGGATTAATTTTTTTTTATTATGATTATTTATTGCCCGGTATCTTGCCGGGCAATTTTTTATACGTCTCAAAATGCGTGATCTACAAACATTTGAATGTACATTCCTTCCTTGCCTATTGAATTATCTAATCTTAATATCAAATTGTTCATAAATATCCTTATTCCTGCACCCACATTCCATTTCATATCTTTATGAAGTGTTGAAATCTCCCATTCAGGTGCAACTCTTCCTATTTCTCCATATAAGGCAAATTGTATCCAGTGAATATTTAGATTTCTTAATAACTTCCAGGAATTGAATGGATTCAATAAAAATATCTGTCTGTATTCTGCACCATAATAAATTGCTGCGCGGTCGTTAAATCTTCCTTCGTAATATGCCCGCAAATGATATCTGCCTCCAAGATATGCTCCGGTATACGGCGGTGGGCGATGGTATCGTTTAATGTTATTTCCGTATTGATCTATCCCAACAACATCGTAACTATCCCAGGTAAGTGTGTTAACCGTCCAAAAATTAAATGCTAATACTTTAGGGAGAGAATTTTTACTTCCAAGTAATTCGTTTATTGGTAAATACCATCTAAGATCGGTTTCTATTACACTCCATGGTGCCATTGAATCAAACCAGCCGAAGTCTCTTCGAATGGCAAGTTTTTGGTAACTCCCTCTCGTTGGATTAATATAATAATCAGTATTCTCGCGGGTTATTGCAAATTCAATTCCGTTCGTTGCAAAAGATACTCGCTTCCTGTAGAATGGTTTGATATCTATAAATGTCCTTCCGCTTTCTATCGGATTACAGCTGGTGCCACCCATTTCTCCGGATTTCAGAATTCCGTTTTTAAGTTTTGGTGCAAAATAAATTTTATCTCTACCGTGACCTATCGGAAGCAGAAATCTGAATTTCAATTCATACCACTGATCTGATCCGCTTACTTCTATATAGTCTTTTTGGTCGGATTCATTACTTCCGGCTCTAAATTTTGTATCCGCTGGAACAGGGGAGTTTGGCGGATCTTTATATACATTTAATACGCCAAAATAACCCCCTAATATATCTGGCGCGATGTATATCCTGGGATAAAATGGTAAATAGAATTCTCTGAATTGTATAAATCCGTATTTTGTCCCGTTCGTGCTGATTAATCCTCCCATATAAAGAGACATATTCTTTTGAGAAAGACCCTGTATTCCTACAAAACCGCCGGCAGCCCATCCGAATATTTCACTGTATAACGCGAAGGGGAGTGATGAAATTTTTAGCGCATTTTCACCTGACTCCTCAGCTATCATATCACTTGATGTTTTATTCTCAGATTCCAACTTGGTTGCAATTTGTGCATTTACCATTGATGCAAAAAAATAGGCCGCTATTAGAATTTTAAAGTTCATTCTATTCTATTTCCGTTGGGTCTTGCTCGCATGTTTATTCTATCTGTAATTTGTCCCTTATTCATAGCATATTAATTTGCCTATCTCTTTTTCATCCATTTCAATATGAGTAATAGGACTTTCATTCATCAGCTTTCTTAAAGTGTTTTTTAACTTCATCATTTGAATGAATAAATCATGCTCGGGTATAGTATTCATTGCTTTCATCGGACTTTTGAAGAAGACCGAAAGCCATTCCTGTATCCCTTTCATATTGCTCCTGCTTGCTAAATCAGTAAACAAAATTAAATCTAGCAGTATCGGAGCCGCCAGTATCGAATCACGGCATAGAAAGTTTATTTTCAATTCCATAGGGTAGCCAAGCCATCCGAATATATCGATGTGATCCCATCCCTCTTTGTTGTCACCTTTCGGTGGATAATAATTGATTCTAACTTTATGATAAAAATCCGAATAAAGATCACTGTAAATTTCTGGCTGCAATATTGAATCAAGTACCGAAAGCTTGCTCTCCTCTTTTGTCTTGAATGATCCGGGATCATCCAGCACCTCTCCATCTCGGTTGCCTAGTATATTATTTGAAAACCATCCGTGTAATCCTAATAATCTCATTTTTAACATTGGAGCTATTACCGTTTTTATTAATGTTTGTCCGGTCTTAAAGTCCTTTCCGGCTATCGGTACATTCATTTCATTGGCATAGTCAACTATTGCGGGTATATCTACGCTTAAATTAGGCGATCCGTTTATGTATGGAACTCCCTCTGCAATTGATGCAAATGCATATAACATGCTTGGCGAAATGTCCGGATCGTTCTTAATCATCCCATTTATAAAATTATCTTTTGAAGTATGAACCACTTTCTGTTCTATAAATGTTTCTGTGCTGCCGGACCATATTACCACAACTCTCTCCAGCGAGTTATACTCTTTAAAGAATCTTATATCCTCCCTTAGCTGTATCATTAGGTCGTATTTATTTGTACCTGTTTTTATATAACTGCCTTCTAATCTTTTCACGAAATCAGGATTGAATACTCCTCGCATTGGTTTTATTTTCTTTAGCTCATCCGAAACATTGCTTAAATCTTTTTCGCTAAGCACTTTTGCGTATTGTGCTGACTCAAAGCAATTCTCATCCCGTATATCCCAGCCGCCAAATACCAGTTCGTCTATCAACGTTAGCGGTACAAAATCTTTAATCAATGGGAAATTATTCTCTGTTCTTTGGCCGATACGTATTGTTCCCATTTGAGTTAAGGAACCGATGGGTAACGCTAAACCTTTCCTTACTGCATGTATTCCTGCTAAAAATGTCGTCGATACAGCACCGTTTAACCCAACGATTAATACTCCTAGATTGCCGTTTGGTTTCTCAATTATTCGATTTTCCATTCTATTTCTCCTTACTTATTTTTTATAATAATTTATTTATCGATTCTTCTATTTGACTGAATGAATTGATGATTATATCTGCATCTTTTGTATTTATGGGGGTATCCCAACTTCTGACTTTCAACCAAATCGTGCTGCACCCGATTTGTTTTGATGGTGAAATATCATTTGTATAGGAATCGCCTACTACTATAGACCTGTCTGGACTCGAATTTATTGATTCAATTGCTAGTGAGAATATTTTTGAATCCGGCTTGCGTACCCCTGCTGTTTTTGAATCAACAATTGTTGAAAAGAATTTCTTTATTCTAATTTCGTTTAACACCGAATGAAGATTTCCGTAATAGTTGGATACAATTCCAAGTCTGTAATTTCTCTCTAATCTAGAAAGAATCACCTTGTTCTCTTTAGTATTTCTCAATACCGATCTATAACAATATTCAACTAATTCATCAATAATTGCATTGTAAGCGCTTGAAAGAATGTTGTTCCTTTCAAAATATTTCAGCTGATAAAACAACTGGGCTCTGTATGTCTCTCTTAATCCGCTTACCGGTTTTATAATGTTCTGCACATTCTTCTCAGAAAATATATACGCATTACTAAAATCTTCGCGCATAACTGGTATTTTGAAATATTTATACGCATCCCAGAATTTTTCTCCCCAGTGAATCCCTCCCGTATCTATTGTGCCTCCATAATCAAAAATTACCGCTGTTATCTTTTTGGTCATGATATCTCTATATACCCCGAATTATTTTCTATAACCGTTTTATCCTTTCTTAATTGTATAATTGCTAATCCAATTATTATCCAGAATAATTCTCTAAGCCTGTTTACTAATCCGACATATATGCCTACCCCGGGTGAATATTTGAGCAGATCCATTATGTAGAATAAACTCCCTTCTCGTACTCCTAATGTCATTGGCATGAAAAAAAGTATATTTATCATTAATGAGGAAAATGCGTTGATTAACACTGCTTCTGTTAATGTGATCTGTAATCCGATTGACCACAATATGAATACGAACTCCAATGATGCAGCTATTCGTGCGGCAACTTCAATTAGTAGCGAACTCCAAAAGTATTTTTTCTTATTATTGTAAAGATCTGCTATCTGCTCGTCTATAATTCTCGGCGTTTCTTCTTTTATCCCTAATCTGCTTACTATTTTTTGTGAGAATGGAATCTTGTTAATAAAGCGTAGAAGCCATTGTATAATCCCGTTTTTGTGCCTCGATAAAAAAAATGCTATTCCTGATATTGAGATTATTAAAATTACCATTGATATATATTTCAATTCCGAATTCATTGGAATTGTAAATGGAATAATTATTATACCTATCACCCAGAATATAAACGATGAGAGGAAATGAATCATGCTGTATAATACAATAGAAGTAACTGACGGATGTAATCCTATCCTGCTCTTTAATGCCCATATCTTGTATGGCTCGCCGCCAAGATTTATGCCCGGCGTTATATAATTGATCGCAAATCCGCTTAAGGAAATTGATAATGCCTCCCTATAAGGTATCCTTTTATTCATCGCTTTCAATATTAATATGAATGCCGTTGTATTAAGAAGATAAACTCCCAGCCAGGTCCCTATTATTACTGTTATCCACCACCCGGTCTTTTCTAAATTGATGATTACGTTGTCTATTCCGTAATTGTTTATCAATAACACTAGGATCGTGGTTCCCACTAATAAAAAAAATATTTTTATTTTCTTTTCCATTTGCATTTATTAGTTAAGTACGCGCTCTTTCTTGTCCAGACTTCCTTTTGAAAGATTCTTCTTTACAAACAAATGGATTGCTTGGCTGTTCAATTCATGTATGACTACCATGTAAATAAAAAGTAGATTCAGTAACGTTAATTCGAAAAAGAAGTAGATTATTGGTTCGGCTATGATTATGCTTGCGAACAGTACAATCATTCTGGTGTTGGTAGTAAGTATGTTGAAATACTTTACCAATGGTTTGTTTCTCAAATAGTAAAGCTGACTTAC
Organism: Melioribacteraceae bacterium; assembly: GCA_035362835.1. NCBI lineage: Bacteria > Pseudomonadati > Ignavibacteriota > Ignavibacteria > Ignavibacteriales > Melioribacteraceae > Melioribacteraceae bacterium. The sequence continues at coordinate 33,956 of DAOSDY010000007.1, read as the reverse complement.
GTACTCTGGAATATTTCCTTTATAGTTATTTTCTATTGTTCGGTATAGGTTAATTAAGTTGCTTGAGAGTAATTGCTGTTGTATCGTGTAGTTTATATAAACCCTCATTAAGAATTTTTTTACAATATTGCTCTTCCATGTAAAATTTTCGTATTCTTCTTGCAATGTCTGGAGATCGTCTATTTCACTCTTGCTTCTCCCGTAAATAAAATATAGAAAATGATTGCGGTAGTAATCGGCATATGCTGATTGGAATGAATGACTGATCCCTGCAACAAGAATTAACAGAAAAAATAATGGCTGGATACCTTCGTTAATTAGTCGAAAATATACGCTTAGATAAATGCTTAAAAACCATAAATTGCCACCCATACCATCCAAAATTCTCCCGTATCTGCTTTTGGTGTTTGTCATTCGGGCAAGCTGCCCGTCTGCACTGTCCATTGCGTTTGCGATTATCAGTAATATAATCCCACCAATATTTAATAACAGGGAACTATAATAAAAAAGATGTCCTGCTATCATTCCTAAGAAAATGCTCGAAATTGTAATCTGGTTTGGAGTAATTCGAAATTGGTATGCTAGTTTTGCAATTACAAAACCAAATCGCCTGTAAAAGATTATGTCGATCAGCTCTTCGGTCTCTTTGGATTTATATGTCGTTTCTAATTTGCTTGCAACTGTCATAGATACTATCCCTGTAATTTTTTCTCTGTAATGCTTGTCTCTACTGCATAACTCTGTTCCATAGCGTGGTTAAATACTGTCTCGGCAATTACTCTGCTTGCTTCATTTCTTACTGGAGCAAAGCTTGGCCAGTCATTCATATCTATTATAATTATCGTCCCGTCACTCTTAATTATTGCATCGCCACCGTATACTATTATTCCCAATTTATCAGCCGCAGCTGTCGCGAGATCGCGAAGGCGGCCCTCGCTGAACTTATAACTATTGTTGCCATTTTGATAATACCAGTGAAAAAATGTTGTCCCTGAAACTGAATAAAATTTTATTACGTCTCCTTCAATATGTTCTTGAAGGAGTGCTTCGCGGATTCCGCGATTCGAATATTCTTTTAATAAAAAATTTAATTCTTCATCGCTGTAAGCTGGTGTAACGTCTTCCCTGTGTATTGCATGTACGTCCCCGCGTTTTACCCATATTTTTCTCTTCACGCCCAAATCTGATATACTGAATTGCTCTTTGGAACTGGTATTGACTGCTATACTACTCGGAAATGGAATATCATTTTCTACTAGTATCTTATGCATATTCGTTCTGTAACAGTTTAATGTTGATTGAGGTGGATTTATCACAATTACTTCTGACTCTTGTAATCGCATCAATTTGTCTATCGAACCTTCTCCTCTTGCCATTGAGAATATTGTAGCCCCTTTCAATTCTTCAATATTAACATCTTCTTCGGCGTAGATATTTACACTTGCGCCTAGTTTAATAAGTTCTTGTGCTGTCTTTAAGAATATTAGCGCGTCATTCGTAGTTTGATTCGGTGAATAATTACGGCTCCTCTTTATTCCTGCGATTTGTAATTCCATCTTATTTCTTTTCCCTTTGAAAATTAGAATACTGAAACATTTATGTAACGCGTTGGATTCTCTCTTATATCGGTTACCAAAAAGTTTAATTCATCAATTAATGTGTTAAGTTTTATATAAAGATTTTTATCATTTAACGAACCCCCAATTAGTGTGCTGTCCTTCTCGGTTATTCTAATTATATTATTTAATCCGCTCGTTATATTGTTAACTTCATTGTATAACAAATCATCTCTTAAAAGTTTACCTATTGTGCCTTTGCCTGATGCTAGTGAATCTGTTATCGTCTTTATATTCAATGTTATTGAAGCAAGGTCATGGTATAATCCCGGCTCGTTTATCAATTTGCCTATTAAACCTTTTGATGAATTAATTGATGAAACAATACTTGTAATCTCCTCAATTATCTTGTCCAACTTATCCACTGCAGAATCTTCAACTAATAACTTGCCGATAGTACCGTTTCCCGCTGAAACTTTTCCGGTTATCGTTTTTACATCCGTAACTATCCCGTCTAGCTTACTTAATATTGGTCCAATTGCTGTCCCGGCTGTTTCAAGTGAAAATGACTCCTTTACTTTAAGAAAATCCCCCTCTCTTAATGGCTCTTCATTATATTTTCCTAGCGAAATGTTGACCATCTTGTCTCCAAGCAGTCCTAATGTTTCAATCGATGCTGTCGACCCTGCTGTAATCTTGCCGGCGTATTCCTGAAGGATTGATAACTCAAGTATAATTTTATTGTTGTTATCTTCAGGTACTATTTCTATATCCGTTATGTTTCCTATTTTTAATCCGCCTAGTAATACAGCCCCTCCTTTTTTCAACCCTTCCGTCTCTTTTACGGCAAGGTTAAGATTGTAAGTCTTTGAAAAAAAATTTTCACCGGTTCCGACAATTATTGTGAATAATATTAAAATTACCAGTCCGGAGAATATTGTATAACCAACTTTCATATTATTCTTCCTAGAATTTATATTATGCATTTATCAGCTCGTACTTTTTATATCCTGGTTCTATAATTTGGTTGTGTCTATTTAGTTGATAGAAAAATCTATTAACCAGCGGGTCCTCCGATGTAACTATTTTATCTATTGTTCCTGTTTCAACTATCCTCCCGTTGTTTATAAAAAGTATCTGTTCTCCTAACTCCATTACATCGTTCAGTATATGCGAAACTACAACAGAAGTCGTCCCCTTATTTTTAAGCTTTTCAATTAATTCTATAATCGCCTCAGAGTTTAGGGGATCAAGGCCTGTAGTCGGCTCATCAAAAAGTATTAGCTTTGGTTTGAATGCGAGTGCACGGGCTATTGCTATCCGTTTTTTCATACCACCGCTTAATTCTTCCGGATACAAATATCCTGTCCCTTCCATATTTACAAAACTCAGCAGTCGCTCCGATATCCCTAGTAATTCACGATCTGTTAAACTTTTTCGCTCTGGTAAAAAGTATAGAATGTTCTCATTTACTGTTAATGAATCGAATAATGCATTACTTTGGAATACAATCCCGATCTTCTTCCGCATCGCGTTATATCCTTTTTCTGTCATCCTAAAAACATTTTCTCCGTTAAATATTATCTCCCCGGAATCTGGTCTCCACAATCCGGCAATTATTCTTAAAATAGAACTTTTCCCAGCTCCGCTCGGTCCTACTATTACTGTCGTTTTATTCTTTTCTATCCTGAAAGAGAAATCTTTTAGAATTACTTTATCCCTAATTGAAAGTGAGATGTTTTTTAGTTCAACCATTGCTATAATACTTCCCATACAATTTTTGTAAATATGAAATCAATGACTAGTATTACTATTGAAGAATAGACCACAGCATTTATTGTGTTTTTCCCGAGTCCAGACGTTCCCCCTGTGGTCCTGAGGCCGAAGTAACAGCTTATTGTCGATATGAAAAAAGCAAAGAAAAAAGGTTTTGCAAAGCCAACAAACAAATCTCTCACCTTTAATGCATTGATTGCTGTGTCCCAGAATAAGGCTGTTTCTATCTGAAAGGTCTGATTTGCTATTAACATCCCTCCCAATATGCCAGTAATGTCCGCTATTAGTGTCAGCGGTAAAAACATTATTATTGCTGCAGCTGTCCTTGGTAATATTAATTTATGAACCGGATTGAATCCAAAAGCAGTTAATGCGTCAATCTGATCACTCAGCTTCATCGCTCCTATCTCGGATGAATTTTTTGCCCCAGTTCTTGCCGCTAGTAATAACCCGGTTACTACCGGTCCCAATTCTCTCACCATTCCGAGTGATACAGTCCTGCTGATTAGCGATGTGGCACCAAAAATTTTTAATTGATGTCCTGTCTCTATCGCTAATATCACTCCTGTAAATAATCCTCCTAATAAAACTAATGGTATTGCCTTCGTCCCTAATAAATACATCTCGGTCATTGTTTCATCCCAGTTTTCTCTTATTGTCCTAATTCCCGAAATGAGATCACTTACTATTATCCAATATTCTCCAAAACTTAATATCATATTCCTGAATGCAGTCATAATCTTTAAGTATCCTGTCCCTGTTCCATTCCCAGGTACTCTTCTGCTTTTGTTATATCGCTTCTATGATCAACATCAATAATCCTTGAGAATGGGAATATCTGGAAATAGAATTCCTTCTTGACCAGAAAGCGCAAAAAATTTCGTAACCTTTTTATGTTTGATCTCATAGCGTCTTCAATTTCTTTATTTATTTTTTTTCTGAAGAGATACATTCCGCCTGTTACATAAGAAAAATTATTAGCGGCATCATCAAATCCTGTTACTCTTCCTTCTTCATCAATATTTATGTATAGAGGGCTTTCGTCGTCTTTAAAATCTGTCGCCGCAACTATCACATCTGCCCCTGATTCATTCAATCCGAATTCTATAAAATGTTTGAATTCATCCGCCTTGAAAATTGAATCTGCTGTCGCTATCAGAAAAGGAGGGGAGAGGTATTGTGATATTTCTTTCAAACTGTGAAATGAACTTTCTGTGGTCTTTACTAATATATTTATGTCGTTCGCCTTATCATAATTTCTAATGTATGATTCAAGATCTTTCGATTGTTCATTGATTATACAGTTTATTTTGTTAGCTCCACTATTTCTTGCCGCATCTATTATTATTTTAATTAATGGTTTACCTAGTATCGGCACCATAGGCTTTGAAGTTTTAATCCCTTCTGACTTTAATCTTGCTCCTTCACCTGCCGCAATTATTCCAACTTCGTATTTTGCTTTTTTACTCTTCTGTATCATTTCTTTTAATTGTTTGTTCTTCGAATATTTTTTCATTATTAAACTAAAAAGCCTCTTGAATAGTAAAATAAACATATGTCCCCTCACGAGATTGAGCGATATCTAACCTTACATTTAAATGCTGGTCTTTATCTAGCATATATCTTAGCCCGGCTCCTCCTGCAATCTTTAAATCACTTATGCTGAATTCGGAATATTTTGGAAATACTTGTCCGACACCCGCAAATAGAGATAATCCTATTCTCCAGAATAATGCTCTTCTGTATTCTGCCTGAAATGCCCATAAATTTTTATCAAGGTATTTACCCATTGGATAACCGCGCATCATTTGATGGCTCCCTAACTTCGGTAACATTTGTATTGGCACTTCGCCTGCTGTGCTGTTTAATAACGTATTTAAAGCTATTACTTCTCCTTTTGCTACTTCCATATAGTATCGGATGTCAACATCAAATCGTAAAAAATTTACATCACTCCCGATTAATTTGTTGAAATAGAGTCCTTTCATGTCGGCAAATATCCCTTTCGTTGGGAAAAATAAACTATCGCGCTTATCAAGTATTATTTCTATTCCTAATCCTGATGTGGTTATTCCTAATGAACCTGTCAGATTTCCTGCGGCTATTACTCCTCTCGGATCATATTCTGAAAGTGTGAATTTTTCAAACCAGTAGTATGGACCAACATATATGTCTTCCTTAATAGAGCCAAGAAAATCTAGCTTTAGTCTGGTCTGATTATATGTTACTTTCTCGCTCACTTTTGTACTTGGATCAGGACCAATCCCCCAGAATATATCGGGTGTATGATAGTATGATGCCTCAAAATCAAATCGATATTTATTACCATCGTAAAATCGGTTTACTCTTAAACTCCCTTGAATTTGTCCTTTAGTTGAATATGTCCCGTATCCTCCAATTATGTCCGGGAATCGATCGGGATTTGCTGAATCAGGTGTATTGTAATATATAAATGCTGCTCCGAATGCATACCCCGTTGATGGTAAATAAAATAAAACCGGAACAGGGTAAAATCCTTCTTTACTTACCTTTATACTCTCTTCTATTGATTGACTGTGTGATTCTTCTGTAATTATTATCAATCCTGCAATCAATATTAAATATCTAATTTTATTGTTTATCATCTCACCGCTTTGCTGAATCATCATTTCTCCGAACCAAAGATCTCTTCTTTGCGGAGACTTCTCAATTCGGGTTTATTTATTCTTTTGAATTTTTCCTTTTGGTCTCTGCTCAATTGACCCTCAGCTACCCTTATTAAATCCTTTATTCTAGATCTTCTTTCATCTCTCCCGTTTTTTACCTTTATCTTTTCAAAAAAGCCTGGTTCATCATCATTCTTTACTCTTTCCTTTAGTTCACTAATTATTTTATTGTCTTCCGCCAATATCAGTTCAATTTCTTTTACAATTTTTATTATTGAGTTGTATTGACTTTCATTTAACAATAAATAGTCTTTTACTTTTTCAACATCCGTTAATGATATTTTTTCTTGCGCAGGTAAATGAGCACCGGTTGTTAAAAAAAATGAGAATAAAAATATTATTGCAATCATATCTTTTCCTTTTGTTCGTGATTATTTCTATAGTTCACTAGCAGGGTAATAGTTATGATTAACCATATGGACGATCGAATTATCATCGCAGTAAGACTATGCATTGATATATATGAATCAAATAAGTATAGGAAACTTATTGATGCCAGCGTACTGATATGGGAAAGTGTGATGACCACTGAATATCTGATTGCATTTTTGTTTCGCCGGAATATCTGAATCCCTCCTAGGACCCCGACTACACTCATTAATATATTGTAAACCAATAAAGGCGTAAAAACAATGTAGTCTGGAATTGATATCTTCAATGCAACTTGCATGCCTTCTATAAATGATAGTACGCTGAATATTATTGCAATTGTTGCGGCAATTCTGTCGGCTGCTGTTCTCATTTGATTATTCCTTCCTCCCATTTTGTACTCATATTGATTGCTTTATATAAAACCTGATTGCTGAATTCGAATCCCTGGTATCCGGGAAATTGTCGTATTCTCCATACCTTTCGTAAAGCAAAAAATCTAATCCTAACGATGTCTTTGAAAATATTCTGTAGCTTGTTCCTGCATTTAGTAAACCAACGAATTCTTCGCTGTCCGCTCCGCTCAATGTGTGTATCCAGTACCTTTTATAGTTTGCATATATGTCAGCATTATCTTTAAACGATATCTTGATCCCTATTTTCCCGCTTGCACCGGGCCCTAAATTGTAATCTTTCCCATATTCTTTGGCATATTGTGAATTTGTTCCGCCCATTAATATTGCCGATATCCCTAAATAATTTTGCATCATAATCCCACCCGTTAGAGGTACTGTATTTATTATTTGTCCTGTTACACTTGTTGCTGACAATTTATAAACTGTATTTATATGAATATCTACTTCTTTATATATACCGATTATGTTTCTGGTGCCATCGAATAAATCGAGTTTATTATCTGTCAGAACTCCGCTTGCAAATATTCCAACTATATTATCTCCCTTTATAAAATTTACCTCCGAGTGTACCTTGAAATAGTCAAAGGGTTTTTTATGATTCCGAATATCTAATTGATTCCCATATTCTAAATCGCCTCTAATAGTCATGTATGTTTTACTGTTATTTATATTTTTACTTAAAAATACATTATGTATCCCGCTTGATATTGTTAAATTATATTGTGATTTCTCGCTTCCTAACCCATCCTTCCACATATCACCTCGCAGTAATCTGTGTATTCCATTCATCGGATTGATCAATGTTGCAGAAAATTCCCTAATAAATCGCTCGAATCCAGTTGTGCTCTCATCTACTATTAATTCTGAAACTCTGAAAGATATTTCTCCAAGTAAAATTCCTGTTACAGGCGTATTTACAATGTCATTATATGATGGGGGCTCAATCTCCATAAAATATTCCCACATCAGGCTGCCCCCAAATGCATATGGTGCAGATTCCCAGAATTCTAATCCGTTCGCCCTTGCAATACTGTAATAGTTCGCTCCATGATATGGATGCCAGAATTGATTCATTAAGTAGCCGTCTGCATCCCATTCAAATCCATTTTTAAAATTATTTTTTATTGATTCCCAGCTGATTGCTGACCAGCCTTCTGTCGTAATATATCGGTTGAATGCCCATATCCCCAGATTTAGTCCCACAACCTCTGCTCCTGGTAGCCAGTAATTCTTTTCATTTTGTTTTATCCCTTGCAATGTGTCTTCTATCTCTTCCAGAGTATATTTCGATAATCCAGCCGGCAGTGTTTCTATACTCCAGGTCTGTGCCTCAATTCTTATTAATCCTGCTAATTGCATTACTATTAATATTGCAACTATCAGCGCTTTTTCTTTCTTTATCATAAAATGTCCTTCGTATTATCTTTCATTTACTAAACTTTTTCTAATTCTATGTTTATGAATCTTTTTCACATCTACTTTATATTTTTTCTGCTATAAAACCTGTATGCAGAAATGCAGAGTAGAATCTCACAATGTTGTGATATCCCGTCTCTGCTAATAGTTTTTTAAACTTATTCTCTGTTATTAAACTTCTTTTTGCCAATGCTTTTTCAATTATCATTCCTGCTGCATTTACGGAAACTCCGTTCATTAATAGAAAATTATTCCAGCCATTTCGTAATAGGTTAAACTGCTGACTTTGTGATTGCTCAAATTGATCTATTATTACAATCCTTCCGCCTGGTTTTAATCGCTCGTTTATTCTTTTCAAAAGCTCCATTTTCTCGCCTTCACCCTCTACAAACCTTAATACAAAAATCACAGTCGCTATATTGTATCTTTCGTCAGGAGGCAAATCCTCAACTGTGCCCTTATATAAGTTTATTTTATTTACTAATCCTTTTTCTTCAATCTTTTTTCGGGATATTTTTATCATTTCTTCTGAAGGATCAATGCCTGTCATTTCTATAAAAGGCATATAATTCCCAAAAGTTATTATCTCCTTGCCAGTGCCGCTTCCAACTACTAAAACTTTTGCATTAATACTTCTCTCATCCATTAATAACCCTAATGTCATCTGGTATAATTGATTATAGCCGAATACAGCTTTTTCTGCATAACCCTCATATTTTGCTGCTTGATTTTTATCGAATTTTATCTCCTTCATCATCCTTTTTCTTCCTTTCTACTCAATTCTTTTACTGAATCTTAATGAGCTGAATATTAATAATACTATACCCATGCCAAATAGAATTACCGTCTCTAACCACAATGACGAAAAACCAATTCCCTTCAAAACTATTCCGCGCAGAATAGTTATGAAATACCTTAGCGGGATTAAGTAGGTAATATATTGAACAACAGAGGGCATGTTTTCAATAGGGAAGGCAAATCCCGAAAGGTAAATCATTGGCATCATGAGGGCGAATACCGATGCCATCATTGCTTGCTGTTGTGTCTTCGATACTGTCGAAATAAATAATCCGATCCCTAGATTAGACAAAACAAACAGTAGTGCCGTAAATAATAAATAAATCTTACTTCCTCGCACTACTATCCCAAACCATTGTGTCATTATTACCATTACAATTATGAGCACAACAAAACCAATCAATGTGAAGGGAATCAGTTTTCCAAGTAGGAGTTGTGAGGGTTTGAGGGGTGTTACTATTAATTGTTCCAATGTACCAATTTCTCTTTCGCGAACTATCGCCATCGACATTAATGATATTGTTGATATCATCAATATCAATCCAAGTATCCCGGGTACCATATAATTTCGTGTCTTCATTTCAGGATTGTACCATACGCGTACTTCGGGAGAAATCGAACCGTTTAATGAAACCTTCATACCGTATTTATCTTTTGCTTCAGAAGCGATGTGTTGCGAGTATTTTGTTGCAATTCCTTGAATGTATCCTAACGCTATCGATGCCTTGTTCCCGTCCGATCCCTCGAAGATTGTCTGAAGTGGAGCTGTCTCTCGTCTGCTTATTTTCTTCTCAAAGTCCTTTGGAATTACAATCACTACTAATGTCTTACCATTTTCTAGCAGCTCAGTAACTTCGTCATAACTTTCAACATAATGATCAATCATAAAATAACCGGACTGTTCAAATCGCTGGATAAAATCACGGCTTGTGGCGGTCCTGTCTAGATCATATATAGTAGTGTGTACAACGTTAACATCCATGTTGGCTGCATATCCTAAAAAGATCAGCTGAAGTATCGGAGCCATAAATATTACTACTAGCATTTTCTTATCCCGCTTTACCTGAAGCAGTTCTTTTATTATAAATTGAATAATCGTCTTCATGTTGCTCACTTATTTTTTGATTTTTTATCTGCTAGTGTCGCTAAAACAATAAATACTGTCCCGAAAATTCCGAGATAAATCAATTGATCCCAGAATGCACTTATACCTGCCCCGCGGAGGAGAATTGCTCGTAAAATCACTATATAAAATTTTGCCGGTGTTATATTTGTCAGTAATTGAATTGCTGCGGGCATACTCTCAATCGGGAATATAAAGCCGGATAATATTAACGATGGTAATAGTGATGTAACGTTTGCTGCTTGAAATGCGACTTGCTGTGAATCTGCAATCGTCGAAATGAATATTCCTAAACTTAGTGCTGCAAATAAAAATGTAAACGTTCCTAATAGTAATAATAATATGCTCCCCTTTATAGCAATTCCAAAAAGAATATAGCCTGCTGATAAAACTATTGATGCATTTATTAATGATATTGCTACATATGGTATTGTTTTTCCAACTATGAACTCAAGCGATGATAGGGGAGAGACATTTATCTGCTCAATTGTCCCTCTCTCTTTTTCCCGTACTATTGAAAGTGAAATCGATATTACCGCGGTTATTATCAAAATCATTCCCATTAATCCCGGTATTAGGAATCGGGTCGATTGTAAATCTGGATTGAACCAAAACCTTGGCTGCAGATCTATCGGTACATACATCCTTTTACCTGTTACTGCCAAATACTCCTTTGTCAATTCAAGTGAATAACTATAAGTCGCGGCGTTTACATAATTTTGAATTACATTCGCCGAATTACCGTCTACACCGTCTACTAAAAATTGAATTTTGGCTTCTCTCTTGGTAAGGATTTTCTCTGATAAATCTGCCGGAATTACTACTACGGCTTGTACAATCTTCTTATTTAGTAGCTCTTTTATTTTATCATCACTCTCTATATTAACAATCAAATCAAAGTATTCTGAACTGATTAATCCGCTGATGAAATCCCTTGAATAATCTGATCTGTCCTGGTCATAAACCGCTATTTGAATATGCTTAACATCAAAATTTATTGCATATCCGAATATTGCTAGCAGAACAACAGGGAAGAAGAATACAATAAAGAGCATTCTTGTATCCCGCCGCAATTGCCGCGATTCTTTTTTTGCTATGGCATAAATTCTATTGAACATATCTTTTGCTGTCCTTTTCTATGAGATGAATAAATACATCTTCAAGTGTCGGAATTATCTTCTCAACTCTTTTTGTTTTTATTCCGTATCCATTCCATAACAAGTCTATAACCTGATTTTCTGTAAAATCCCTTTCTTTAAGTATAACATGTATGTAATTCCCGAATATCGAAGTTTCACCAACCCAATCTTGTTTCTCAAGGATTTCTAAGCTGTCTACTACACGCTCGCTTTCTATTTCCAGAATTGGATTTTTGATGTAATTCGTTTTCAATTCTTTGGCATTTCCTTGTGCAATTAATTTCCCTGCATTTATTAAAATTATATCGTTGCAGAATTCAGCTTCGTCTAAATAATGCGTTGTTACTAATATTGTTGTTCCGGCTCCGGATAAATCGTTTATCAAATCCCAGAAACTCCTCCTTGATATTGGATCAACTCCGCTTGTCGGCTCATCCAGAAATACTATCTTTGGCTCGTGTATTACTGCTGTGCCTAATGCTAGTCGCTGCTTTATACCGCCGGGTAAAGAACCAGTTATTACATTTTCCATATTCTCTAGGTTGGCTACTTTCAAAACCCAACTTTTCCTTTCTTCGTATTTTTTTCCGCTTAATCCGTACACTCCTGCAAAGAATCGTATATTCTCTGCTACCGTCAAATCATTGTATAGAGAAAACTTTTGAGACATATATCCTATATTCTTTTTTACCATGTCAGGCTCATTTTTTATACTGTAGCCGCCTACTAATGCATCACCGCTCGTCGGTTCCAAAATCCCTATTAACATCCGAATCGTTGTCGATTTTCCCGCACCGTTGGCCCCTAGAAAACCGAATATTTCTCCTTGTCTTACACTAAAGGATACATTGTCAACGGCGGTGAACTTTCCGAATCTCTTCGTAAGGTTGTTAACTTCTATTGCTTCCATCAGAATATCCTTCTTCCTAATGATTTATCCAGCTTTACTTTAGATACTTGTAATTCTACTTCGGCTGTTTTCAAATTTGTCTCGGCCTGAAGCTTTAATGTCTCGGCATCAATTAAATCTGTGGTTGATGCTATTTGAACTCTGAATTTTTCTGAAGTAATTCTATAGTTTTCATCAGCCTGCTTTAATGCATCTATATTTACAATTACCTTCTCATGGTTTTTTTTCATTTCTAAATAGTTTGAATAGACTTCTTGCTGTATATTTTCAATCAGCTGTTCTTTATTTACTTCTAATTGTACTTTTGTTTCTTCTGCCTGCTTTGATTGCGATGATGTCAATCCCCAATTCCATATATCCCAGCTTAATGTTAATCCCAGCTCCCAATTTGTATTGAATTCTGCCGCTGGTGGTTGAAATCTTGGGTTTGGATTACTGTAGTTTAGATTACCGTTTAAATAAATTGATGGAAACCAGTTTGATTTGGCAGCATTAATTAAATCCTTACTTGCATCCAGTTTATATGATAATGTTTTCAGTTCATCTCTCTCACTTAATGCTTCGGCAAAAATCTTTTCTATTGATTCATTTATCGTTATTTCATTTATCTCGTCGCCTTTAACGCTGGTATCTGATGTTAATTCAATTCCTATCGATTTGTTGAACATCATCTTAGCAAGATTTCGATTTTTTTCTGCTTCGATTAGCATCAGTTTCGTATTTGAATATTGCACTTCTAGCTTCAGTAAATCGTTCTTTGAAATAAGTCCGTTATCAAAAAAGTGTTTTGCGTTTCTAAGATGCTCTTCCATTTGAATTAATGATTGCGATATTAATTTTTTTATTTCTTCAGCTTTATAATAATTCCAGTAAGCATTATAAATGTTAAAGGCTACTTCATTTTCTTCTTTTGAGATTTCTGACAAGCTTGCTTTTATATTATTATGAGCTGAACTCTTCAGCGAACTTAGTTTCATCCCGGTAAATATCGGCTGACTGAATCCTAACCTAAATGAATAATTATCATATATTGGTTCCGATATTGTAAATTTACTCGGTGCATTTGGCAGCTGAACTTCAAATGCTGGAATATTATCACTTAAACGTGTGTAATTTCCCGAAAGCTTAAATTGTGGCAGAAATAGACTGTTGATCTCTGCTAACTTTGCGTCCGCTGTGTTTAGCTTGGAGTGCGATAACTTTAATTCCTTACTATTCTGTATTCCAAGCTCAATACTTTCTTTTAGAGATAGCACTTTACCTTGTGCATAAAGCATCGAGCTCATTAATATTATTAATAATATTTTATTCATCTTTATTGTCCCTTTTTTATTAAAACGTTATTTATTCATAAAATGGATAAATACATTCTCTAGAGATGGAGTTATTACCCTTCGGTCAATTTCTTTAATAGAATTATCCTTGAATATTTCCGCGATAATTGAATAGTCTTCATCTATATTATGTACTGCTACATTCAATCTGTCGCCATACATCTGTACTTCAAACTCCGTATTCAATTTTATTACCTTGTATGCTGTTCGTATCGGTGTGCATACTATTTCAATTACTTGCATATGCATGGAATCTTTAACATTCTTTGGCGTATCGCAGCTTATTATCTTGCCTTTATCCATAAGCGCCACTCTGTTGCACCTTTCTGCCTCGTCTAAGTAGGGGGTTGACATAAATATCGTAATCCCTTCTTTTAAGAGATTCGATAATATTTTCCAGAAATCCCTTCTCGATACCGGGTCAACCCCTGTTGTCGGTTCGTCAAGAAATATAATTTTTGGTTTGTGTATTAATGTGCATGCCAATGCCAGTTTCTGTTTCATTCCTCCGGATAATTTATCGGCAAGCCTGTCGCGGAAGGGTGTCAGCCTTGTAAATTCAAGTAATTCATCCCGCCTTTTCTGATAATCCTTTACTCCGTGTATTTCCGCAAAGAATTCAATATTTTCATCTATTGTCAGGTCTCCGTATAAAGAAAATTTTTGAGAGAGATAACCTATTTCATCTTTTATTAAATTTTTTTGAGTCAATAAATCATAGCCTAATACTTCTGCAGTTCCACTGTCCGGATTTAATAACCCAACTAGCATTCTTATTGTCGTTGTCTTCCCGGCGCCATCAGGTCCTACCAAACCGAACATTTCACCTTCACCTACCGTGTAGCTGACTCCATTTACCGCTTTTATCTCAGTGTAGCTTTTATGAAGATCAGTTATATTAATTACCGTTTTCATCTTATTTATCACCTTTATAAACCAACTCTTGCATCTGCTGGCATGCCTGGCTTTAAATCAAAATTATTATTTGGAATTTCTATCTTTACTGCGAATACTAATTTTGTTCTTTCATCTTTTGTCTGGATGTTCTTTGGCGTGAATTCAGCTTCTGGAGAAATGAATTTTACTCTCCCGGAATATTTATTCTCAGGGTAAGTGTCAATTGTTATTTCTGCGGGTTGTCCTAATTTAATTTTTCCAAGTTCTTCTTCAGAAACGTAAATAACTAAGTTAACTGTAGTTAAATCTGATATTTTAACTAGGGAGGACATCGGTGAAACTGTTTCACCAATTTCTACAAATTGCTTAACAACAATTCCGTTAATGGGTGATATCACATAACTATCCCTGATGCTCTTTTTTAATTGCTCTGCTACTGCTTTGGATTTTTTTAAATTTGCTCTTGCCTGCTCTATTTCTTCTGGCCTGAATATTTTTTTTACTTTTTCATGGTTTTCTGTTGCGGATGCAAGTTGTGCCGCTGAAATTTGATATCGGGCTGTCATTTCTTCAAATTGCTTTTGTGTAATTGATTTACTTTCCCAAAGCTTCTTATATCTTTCAAAGTCAGCTTTCGAAAGCTGGTAGTTTGTTTCTGCTTGCTTCTTGGCCTCCTCGGCTTGTCTTACATCTTCCTGCCGCGCACCTTTGAGCATTAAACTTAATTGCGCATTTGAAATATCCTCGGCTGCCTCTGCTTGCTCTAGTTGATAGAGAAGTGATTCGTTATCTATTACAAGAATTGTATCACCCTTCTTAACTACACTTCCTTCGTCAATAAAAATTGACTCTATCTCACCCATGTTTTTAGAACTTATGGTTACATTGGTAGACTCAATGGTCCCGGTAGCTTCTATCGTATTATTACCACCGTTGCTGCTGCAGGCAGACAATGTTGCTAAGAGAACAAGCGCCAAAATGATTTTAATTGCTTTCATATTTCATCCTTTTATTAATTGCTAATAATTTTTTCCCTTTTTTTGTCAATATCCCGTTTAACAGTATCTCGAATATTGAGTTGAATACTTCCTTATACTTTTGCCCGACCTCAAAACTGCTATTTCTTTCAATAGCCAGATTCAGAGACGTGCTGAATAATTCAATAATCAGTTCATTCGGATATTCCTCTAATAATCCGTTCTTTCTTGAGTGATCTATAAGTAAATCGATAAGAGGGTAAACCCTGTTCTTTCTGAATAAAACTATCTCCTTCCATAATCCGTAATACTCTCTCTTTATATTTTGTAAAGAGCCTATGTTAAAAAGGATTAAGTTCTTCTCTATTATTTTAGATAACTTGTTTACCTTTTCGGCCATTGGACCTTTTTCTTGTATCAGAATTATTAAACTATTATATGCGGCCTCAAGCTCATAGTTGAATAGATCTTCATACATTGACTCTTTGCTATCATAATGCCTGTATATCGTTTTTTTACTAAGACCAAGTCCCTTTGCTATATCGCTTACTGAAATCCGGCTGTATCCGCTCTCCCTTATGCTTTCTCTTAAGTATTCTCTTATCATGACTCTGTATTTATTATTCCTGTCTTTCATATGTATGTTAGTTAACACTCACTAACTTAATAGATAAAAAAAATTATTTTTTACTTAAAATCAGCCTTTCAATCGTCTCAATTGTCTTTATACCTCTTTGCAGTAGGGAAAAGGAGAAACCGCTCAGTCGCCATTCAAGTACAACTAATCTTATGTAACCCAAAATTACTGTAAGTATTTCGTTCGTGTCTATTTCTATTATCTCGTTCCTCAGCTTGGCTTCTTCAATTATCCCTTTTATTATCTTTTTTCTCTTTTCTATGATAAATGCCATTTTCTCTTTTAATATTTTACTATTATTAAATATATCTTCAGCAAATATTACCGATGTCATTTCAGGCTTTTTTTCCAGAAAATCAAAATGATACTGTATAAAACTCTGAATCTTCTCAACAGGCTTTTCATATTGTCTAATCTTTTCAAATAAAAATGTATCAAATTCCTGAAACCTGTTTAAGATCCCCAGTACTATATCCTCTTTGTTCAAAAAATGCCTGTAAATTGCTGCTTCTGTTATTCCAACTCTTGCTGATAACTCCCTTATCGAAAATGATAAGAAGCCTAATTCGTGTATTATCTTGATCGCTTCGTCAATTATTAGTCTTTGTCTCTCTTCTGTACTGATCCGCGCCAATTATTACTCCGTTAAATATGTTAGTTAACACTCACTAACAAATATAACGTTTGAGCTTCCACTTGTCAAGAAAAATCTTTAAAAATTATTTTTCCATCTTTTCTTACTAAAAACAAGCTTTTATAAACAAATAATCCGTTTATCAGTTGTGATTAGTCGTTTTTAATGTAACTAGTACACTTTCCATCAGCCCAATTCTAATCTTTCGACGAGATAACAAACAAACGATTTAAGCTCTTATACGAAATCAAATTCAATCTGAAAGAAGTAATGGAAAAGAACGGCTACACTTACAGGGAAATAGACGGCAATCTCGATTCAATACTTAATTGATCCGTGATAATCCGTTCAATCCGTGTCATCCGTGTTCTATTAGCTTATTAATTTTTTAGGAGAGATATTTAATGGAACTTAAACAAGGTGTAAAATCAACGGGAATCAAACCCGAAATTATCCTTGCCGCAGTAATTGCGGGAGAAGTGTACAAAGCTTTTGAAGTCGATTTCGTTATAACTTCTATGACTGACGGCAAGCATACTCAGCAGCACTCGCTTCACTATTGCGGATTCGCTTTCGATATCAGAATAAAAAACATACCTAATAAAAAAATGATTGATGAGATCTTTCTCGAAATCCGCCGTAGATTAACCAAGGATTACCAGGTCATTCTCGAAACAACCCATATTCATGTAGAGTATCAGCCTATTCATCAATCTTAGTCTAATAGTTTACTAAATGGATATTTAGTGTAGAATAAAATCAAAAACTTATAATTATATCTTGACTATTTAAAACTAAACAGTTACATTAAACTACAGTCTGTAATGCAATGTCCGTGGCGGGGACTTACCCCCTCGGCTGCGGACTACCTTGTAAATTATTTTTTTTATAAATCTTTTTTACGAATGTACCTCCTCTCAAATAATGCTTTATATAACTTCCTAATTCATATTCCTTTTTAATGAGGTTTATATGGCCAAGGTAAGTCCCGAAAAAGATGTTAAGAAAAAGAAAATAGTAAAAAACAAACGTTACTTATGTAATTTTGGATGTCCTAAGTCATCTTGTCGTGGAAAATGTACTGATTCTGATGGTCATTCCGGAGGTCATATTTGTAATACTTGTGGGCATGCTTGGTGCTAAATTTGTTCTTAAACCAAACTCTCTTATCCTCATTCAAGCATCACAAATAGAAATAAAAAGTTTTATTTCTATTTCTAATATGAAAATATTACAAAATATTTTGTAAGTATTTCAGAGCTATTTATGAAGCTAAAGTATCTTGCTCTCATTATTTCTCTTTCATCCTCAATATTATATTCACAATGGCCTCCTGCAAACATTAATAGTTCAGCTTATACGACTGGCTATTATGCCACTGATTCTGATCTTTTGGTCGGACAATGTACTTGGTTCGTCTACGGAAGAATTCAAGAGACGGGATTAATACCAAAAACTGTTCTGGAAAGTAATAGTATATTTTGGGGTAATGCAGAAACTTGGGATAATATTGCAAAGAATGTCGGTATTGCAACAGGCTTTAATCAAGTACCTGGTTCTATCGCTGTTTATGAAAAAAGACATGTAGCATTTGTTGATGCTATCGATCGGTTTACTGAGTCTAATGCTATTCCAAGAAAAGGCGAGAGTGTTGTTATCGCAGCTAATAAAACAAGGTTACGAGAAAATAACTCAAGTACTTCCCATATTATTTATGAAATGCCAATGTTCACCATAATGTCCATTGAATCTGAGGCTGTATTCAACGAAGGTTTTGCTTGGTACAAAATGTCTGGAAATGGTTACAGTGGATGGGCCGCTTGGTTAACAATCGACGGCTCAGGTCCTGCAATTACTGACTTTAAAAATGTAAGAGGATACTGGTGGAATTTCACTAGAATCAGGCTTGAACCTACCTATCCATTTGCGGGCAACAAACCCGATGTTTACATTTACCCGAATGCTCAACCTCTTTCTCCAAATAATGGTGAATCTAACTGCTCGTCAAAAATTACTTTAAAATGGTCCTCGGTCAAAGGTGCAACATACTGGCTTCAAGTTTCAAAAAATTCATCCTATACAGATTTAGCATACAACCAGAAAAATATATCTTCAACCTCCTATCAGGTTGAACTTCAGCCGGGGACTAAATATTGGTGGCGTGTTCATATTGGTACTCCTGTTTACACCACTCAATGGGAAGGATGGAACTTTACTACTTCATCCGATATCTCTCAACCTAATATTATCCTTAGTACAAATTCTATCTCTTTTAATAATCAACTTGTTAACACAACATCGTCAATTAAAAGCTATACTGTCTCTGCTAGTAATTTGGTATCTAATTTAATAATCACTGCTCCCTCCGGTTTCCAATTATTAAGTGATGGTTCTTCAGGATTTTCAAATCAAATTCAATTGTCTCCTGCCGGTGGCAGTATTATTAATAAAACAATTCATGTTATCTTCAATCCTGCTTCAGCTTCGGCTTATTCAGGTAAACTCGTACATAATAGTAACGGGGCCGGTACAAAAGAAATTTCTATTAGTGGAACGGGTATTAATCAAATAAAAATCGATGATATTTCCTTATCTAAGAATAATCTCTTTCCTTATGAACAATTTTTAATTAATTATTCTATCAATTCTTCATATACCAAATCAGTAATTCTTGGCGCCAGTATTGGATTTTCTTCAAATAATAACTGGTTCCTTTCGGATCCTGCGAATGATAAAAAAGTAAGCTTATCTATCGGAACCAATAAAGTTTCCAGAACCTTTAATCTTTTGAACACAATTTCAACAGGTATTTATGATCTTATCGTTGCTCTCTGGTCCGATGAAAATAACAATGGTAAGATAGATCCTTCAATCGATTATCTACTTGATAGTAGAATAATCTTAAACTCTATTTCAATTAATCAATCCCCGTCATTAGTTCAGGTTACTATTAATTCTATCCCTTCTGGCTTAACGTTTAACCTTGATAATGGTCAGAATTATCAAACCCCTTATACCTTTTCTTTTGTTAAAAACTCCTCTCATGCTATCGTCTGGAATTCTTTGCAAAACGGCGTGGATGGTACAAGATATTCTTTCAATAAATGGCAGGATAATATCACATCTAATCTTAGAACAATATCTGTAAATGATAATGCCAATTTCACAGCTTTATTCAATACTCAATACTATTTGAACATGTTACCTAATAATAATGGAATAATTACTCCAGTTAGTGGATGGTTTAATAAAGGTGATATTATTAATATTAAAGCTGTACCCAATACCGGGTACAAGTTCAATTCTTGGATTGGCAACGGAACTGGCTCTTATTCAGGTTCTTCAAATGTCGCTTCTGTTACAATGAATAATCCTATCTCTCAAACAGCCTTTTTCGAAAATTCCTCCGGATCAATCGCTGTTATCAACCCCGCTCCCGCTGTTAACTGGCTAGTTGGTAATCAGGTAATTATTAATTGGAATGCTTCTAATAACATTAATTCAGTAAATGTTAAATTATCTAAGAATGGGGGAGTAACTTTCCCAATTATTTTGGCTTTGGGAGTTAATGCCAATTCCTCCTTTTATCTTTTAGTCCCTAATTACCCTGGTACACAAAATCAAATTAAAATAGAATCCCAAAATGACCCTAATGTCTTCGGACTAAGTGGAATTTTTACTATCCAGGCACCTGTCGTTCAAAATCCCCCTTCTGCTGTTACTGATCAGCCAACTAATATTACAACTTCTTCTGCTCAATTGAATGGAACTGTCAATGCCAATGGTCTTAATACTACATATTATTTCCAATATGGAGAATCAACAAATTTCGGCAGCACAACTAATGTTAAAAATTTGCAGTCAGTCTCAAATTCTTTAACCGTGAATGAAGTAATTACAAATCTCAATCAAGGAAAAACTTATTACTACCGAATAATTGCAACTAACTCATCAGGTACTACATTTGGTACGCCAATATCTTTCTCAACCAGTCAAAACACTGCTAACCAAAAACCTATTGTTTTTACACGTAATGCAACAAATTATAATTATAATTCTGCGCTTTTAAATGCCTCTATTAACCCTAATGGTAAATCAACATCTTATTATTTTGTCTACGGAAAAACTACAAGCTATGGAAATCAAACATCTTCTAAGAATGCTGGGTCATCAACTTCATTTTCTGATTTTTCTGATCAAATAACTGGCCTCGATGCAAATACTGTTTATCATTTTAAAGTAATAGCTACTAATCCCGAAGGATCATCAGAAGGAGTTGATTTTACTTTTACTACCGAAGGTATTATCTCCTCTCAATTACCCATCGTAAATACAACTGTATCTGGAAATATTACAGCAACGTCTGCTCAGGTAAAGGGTGTCGTTAATCCAAACGGATATAATACCACCTACTATTTTGAATATGGAAAAACTCTTGCTTATGGTAGCAGATCTGCAGAGCAAATGTCAGGTATAGGTACTTCTAATATTAATGTTGCTGCGGATTTATCCGGCTTAAGTTCAGAAACTGTTTACAACTACCGTCTTGTTGGCCAAAATGCAGCGGGAACTTCTTTTGGGCAGAATATGACCTTTAAAACTGCTAGCACTAATGCTGTTCCAATTTTAGTTTATGAAGAACCTAGTGGGATTGAAGACAAAACCGCGCAACTTAATGCTAAAGTTAATCCAAATGGCTTCCCGACTACTGCCCATTTTGAATGGGGTACAACTACTAGCTATGGTAACTCTACTAATCCTTATGCTATTGGATATGGTACCTCTGAAGTCCATTATCAGGCATATTTAAATAAAATCCTAAGTCCTGGCACTACTTATCATTACCGTGCAGTAGCTGTTAATTCTATCGGCACTACTTATAGTAATGATTATACATTTAAAACTCTGTCCGAACCATTACAACCACCTACTCTCAATACTCTGCAGCCAACAAATATTACTGATAAATCTGTTGAATTCCATGGTACAATTCATCCGCATGAAGTTAAAGTTACATATTCTTTTATATATGGTTATTCTCCTTCGGGTACCGGAAAGCAGGCCACTTGGATTGATATTCCGGCAGGTAATCAGGTTGTTAATGTTTCGCAGAAAATTACTGGACTTATACCAAATACTTCGTATACTTACCAGATCTACGCTCAAAGTAGAGGTGGTAATAGTTGGGGTAATCAAGTTACTTTTAAAACTCTCACGTCCAATGTCCCCGCTCCTCAGGTATATACGCTTGATGCTTCTCAAATTAGACTTACTGAAGCCTATTTGAATGCTGCCATTAATCCTAATGGATCCGCAACTACTTATTACTTTGATTATGGACCAACTCAAAGTTACGGATGGAAAACTCAAACTGAAATGACCGGTAATGAATCTTCACCAACTAATGTATCTTCTGTAATTCAAGGATTAACTGCAAATACACTCTATCATTATCGTATTGTAGCTTCTAATGCAGGTGGTTCTGTTATTGGTGCTGATAAAACATTTACAACTGCCCTTACCATTAATAATCCGCCATCTGCAAGTACTGTTGCCGCCTCTAACATTCTTAGTAATAAAGCGCAGCTTAATGGGAAAATTAATCCTAATGGTAGAATTACTAACTATTATTTCGAGTATGGCTTAACTCTTTCTCTTGGTAATTTTACTTCAACGCGTAGCCTTAGTTCTGGAAATAATCTCGTTGATCTTAATGAAATTGTTGATGGCTTAATGCCAAATACTAAATACTATTTTAGAATTATTGCTGAAAATCAAGGTGGTAAAACTGAAGGCTCTATCTTTAATTTCTCTACTGCTACCCAGCAGTTTAATGTAAATCTTGCCGTTAATTTACCTCAAGCTGGTGCGGCAAATGGAAGTGGTTCTTTTAATGTGGGGCAGAATGTTAATATTCTGGCTGTCCCAAATAATCAGTACATTTTTGATAATTGGACAGAAAATGAAAATGTACTTTCTATTAATGATAGCCATGATTTAACTATTGATAGAGATCGTAATATTGTTGCCAATTTCAAATTAATTGGCGCCCCGGTTTTACAAATTTCACAATCTTCATTTACTGCCGATTTTCAATCGGGACAATTATCCATTAACATTTCTAATTCCGGTACTGGTGAAATGATCTGGTATGCTACAACTTCCTATGATTGGATTGTACTCACTAATGCCAATGGTGTCAATTCTGGCAACATTAATATTGAATATTCTGAGAATTCCGGCCCTTTCCGCGAAGGCAAAATCATTATTGTCTCCGAAGGAGCTGCAAATAGTCCTCTTGAAATTTTGATTAATCAGGGACCTTATCAGTCTTATAATCTATCTACCAGCTCTTTCCCATTAAATGCTGGTATTACTTCTGGCAACGGTGCCTATTCAGCTAATTCTCTTGTCAATGTTCATGCTATATCAAATGAAAATTATAAGTTTAAAAACTGGCAGGATAATAACAATGTTCTTTCAACAGATCCAGAATTCTCCTTTAACCTAACTCGTGATCTTAACCTTGTCGCTCATTTTGATCCTTTGCCTCGCTCAACTTTTACAGTTTTAGCTTCTGCTAATCCTCCTGAAGCTGGTTCTGTAACTGGTTCGGGAAATTATTCAGCGGGATCAATGGTTTCTATATCCGCTATCCCCAATAGTGGTTGGGATTTTCTTGCATGGATTGAAAATCAAAACTTAATTTCTACTGCTAATAGTTTCACCTTCCCGGTTAGTAACGACAGAAACCTTATCGCCTTATTTCAAATATTAACTGATAAAAAAGAAGAGGTCTTTATAACTGATTATAAACTTTATCAAAATTTTCCAAATCCTTTTAATCCTGTAACAACTATAAGATTTCAGATCCCCGTGTTTGGTTTAGTAAGCATTAAGATTTACGATTCCCTCGGACGTGAATTAGTCACTTTACTTGATCAAGAAAAATCCCCGGGATCATATCAAGTTTACTTTAATGGTATCGAATATTCAAGCGGGGTCTATTTCTGCGTTATGCGCACCAACGAAAACGTTGTTGTAAAGAAAATGTTGCTCTTAAAATAATATCAAGGCACTTTAATCGATTTGTTTAATATGGATTGCTATCCAATATTATGCTTTTTTATCAATTTGTAATAAATCCATTACTAAGATTGTTATTTAAGTATCCGTCCTTTTTATTTTTTATTCAAAATATTTTTAACCGTCATTTCCTCTGTACCGTTGTCGGAATCATCCGGGACGATCAGGGCAGGATCCTTCTTTTAGATCACCGATATAGAAACGAACCATCAGCCTTGCCGGCCGGATTCATGAAGAAAGGAGAGAGTCCTTTCGATTCAATTGTAAGGGAGTTAAAGGAGGAGACTAACTTTGATATAATCCCCCAGCGCATAATAAATGTTAACTCCTCTGCAAACCGCTCCGCCCTGGAATTTATTATCTCAGCTTTCTACAAAAGCGGTGAATTTATTCCTAATAAGGAGATTGGCAATTATTCTTGGGTCGATGAATCAGAAATTCACAGCACAATCGAAAAACTAACAACAAAATGTCATTAGATTATGCCTAGAATATACTATTCACTCCGTATAGTTGATGATCAGGGAAACGGTATCCCCGATTCAGAAGTTAGGGTCCATTATGATTTTACGAAGGATATCAGGATAACAGACGCTGAAGGTTATGTTACCTTCCGAAAGAATAATTTCATGTCTAATGCGGCCTACGTAAAAATCTATTTAAACGGTAAAAAGCTAGGCTCCCTCTTCGCTCAAAACCATAAAGTATATTATTTAACCAGCAACACTAATTAATATTTTTAATAAAGTATTACTTGCATATTTAAGTTCAACCTATTAATTTCTCTTTACCCTCAAATCAATATTGGATTAAGTCGTATGAGCTTAATACCTATACTGCCTCAAGATTTTCCTTTGAAAACAAAATTAAATATATATAGCAATATATCGCTTAAGGGAATTGTAGTTTTTACTTAAAAACGCGGACTTCACCTCTTAATACAATATATCCGCTCGCAGTAGAAATATATGTTAGCTGTATAAATATTATGAGAACAAACACTCCAAATACTCTTAAAAAATTGATTGACCATCCTTTTTCTAAAAGAATATTAAAGGACTCAATTGAGATAAAAAATGAATTATATGAAAACCATATTAAAATAGATGATGCACCTAAGCGGTTACCAAATAAATTAGAATATTACAAACTAGATGTTGGTTTTCATATTTCGCAATTATTCTCTTGGTGTCAGCAACTAGTAAATAATGTTTATTTTCTCCGTGCTAAGTCGCCTCATTCTACATTAAATAAGTATAAGATCACAAGTTATGATTTGCTTATTTATCACATTGAAAATTATTATATCCGTGTTCAGAGTATGTATGACAGATTGTTGAATATTACAAATGCTTTATTCTTCCTTGGTAATTCTCCAGAGAATGTAACTCATAAAATTATTATTGAAAACATTTTTGTAAAACAAGCTAAGCTAGATACCGATTTAAAGAAAATAAATAAAATTATCCGTGACTATTTGGGAGCTAAAAGGAATCAAATTATTCATCAAGAAGGTTACCAAGACCAAAAAATTCGCGATCTTGAATTCTATTGCTTGTTCTTAGATGGGATAAACATCCCTGATGAAGACGTAGAAGCAAAAAAATATATTCCAATGGAGGTTAAAGCGATAGCGTCTGAAATCACCAATGAGAAATTTGAAGAATTCACTGTATTTAATGATAAAATATTTTCAGAAATGAATAGTCTTTTTAGTAAGTATGAAAAAATATATGATAATAAAATAAATGAATTTTCGTAGAATACAGCTAACCGCTTAAAAAAGGATTTAGTCAAGTGGTAAATAAATATAAGCGAGCAATAAAAGTTGTTCTGAAATATAACTTAGTAAAAGATATTTGTCGTTATTGTATTAATTAAGTACACGGATTATATTTCTTAGAACATGATATCCGCTTCCAGAATAAATATATGTTATATGGACAATATATTTTAGGATAAATTATGGAAAACAAATCTATTGTTTTTGCAAAATTAGCTGGAACTTATAAAACTCTTCAATCTCTATTAAGTCCACAAGGAAATCGTGATAGATTAGTTTTGAATTTTAACCCAAGCCAAGTTAGAGAAGTATTTAATGACTTTTCTAAATTACTAACACAACTCAAAGAATTATTTCCATCACTTTATTCCGATGTGCCTGAAAGAGTTGTCCCTGAGCCAACGGAAGGTGGTTCTATAGGTAGAGATTTTTTAGAAACTATAAAAAGGGATATGGATTATATCTTCGAGTTAAATGCTCAGTTATCGGTAAATGAATCAAAAGAAATTAGGAGACCGGGAAGAATATTTATCAGTCATGGGTCGAGTAAAGATTGGATGCAAATTCAGAATTATATTGAAAAAGATTTATTGATTGATACTCTAGAACTTGCACAAGAGCCCAATAAAGGTAGAACTGTTTTGCAAAAACTAAATGAAGAATCTGAGAAATGTTCATATAGTGTCGTTGTAATGACTGGAGACGATATAATTTCGGAAGGTGAAGTTAGAGCACGAGAAAATGTTATGCATGAGATTGGTTTTTTCCAAGGGAAGTATGGACTTGAAAAAGTATGTCTTCTTTATGAAGAAGGAACTAATATACCTAGCAACATACATGGATTAGTTTACATACCATTTCCCAAAAATGTAGTTGATGCAGTATTTGGTTCTTTATCTAGGGAGTTAAAAGTATATTTTAAATAAATGCCATATAACAAGCAACTCAGCCGGACGCCGATTTTCAAAGCGTCATTTGTTTTGTTCTTAAGTCTCGTTGCAAAAGTTAGTTGTCTTATGAATTTAGTTAAGTAAACAAAGTTATTAATAAATTATTGGCATTGATTTTCAAAGCTGTATTGCTGTGTTGGGTGGCGGCTTAAAAACAACGCCGTTATACACATTATAGAAATGATTGAAATACATCCAAAAGCCATTGAATCTTTTGATGCCCAAGCAAATGAATTATTGCTTTTGTTAAAGCCTTATAAATTTTCCGACCAACAAAAGCCAAAGGATTCATCCTCACGCTCGGCAGAGTATTATCAAAATTTACCTGAAGAAAAGGTTTTAAAACATAGTATCAGCGGATTTGTCGATGGTTTTGGCAATCGTCTATCTAGATATTTTAATTACAAAGGTAGCTCAGTTGGTCTCGATGGCGATGATTATTCTCAATTAATAGATTTCTTAGAAAACTTATATCATAAAAAAGAGATAAATAATTTTCTTAGCAGAAAATTTTTAGAGCACTGTTCGTTTGATTGGTTTGAATGTAAATATAAAGGTGAAGTTGATTCATCGGTAAGTTTCACCAAATATTTGTTTGAGAAAGCTGAAAATGTGGTTAAAGAAACAAAAATCTCTATCCCAATTTCATACTTATCAATTGAAGCTAGCTTCAAACTTGGTAATCTCACATATGAGTTCTATGATAAAAAATATTTTGATGATTTATTATCCAAGTTAAATGAAAGCAAGGAAGATAAAATAACTGAGAAAGAATATGAAGGTTTGCGCAAAGATTATCAAGGGGTAGTGTTTGCATCAAAAACAATAACCGCAGAGAAAGAAAGAGCGGTTGAATTAATTATTGATGAAGTTGATAAACAAATAAAACTTATTCGTTGTTTTTCTCCAACAACATTTCTTCCCACAGTAGATTCTTATTTTAATAGAATGGGGCACACCTTAATTCCTCATAACCATTCTTTTATTTTTGATGGAAAGCATCCGACAATAAATACTTTCAGAGATAAAAGCATAGATTATTATTTCCCATTTACATTGAAATTACTTGCTGATTATGAAAAAACTGGTTTTATTAAAATTTTCGATATTATTAATAAATCTGACCTCTCAGATTTTGAAGACCATTTATTAAACTCAGCATTTCTTTTTAGTCACGCTATTGAATCAAAGAATTTTCAAGATAAGCTAGTTTATTCGCTTGTCTCTTTAGAAACTCTGTTATTAAAAGATACTTCTGAACCAATTCAAAACACTATTGGATTGAGATTGTCATTTTTAACAAGAAATAATATTACTGATAGGAAGGCTGTTATTGAATTAATTAAAAGAGCTTATAAGTTGAGGAGTTCATACATCCATCACGGAAAAAAATCTGATGATTTGGAAGTCCTTCAAAAACTTCAGCATTTGGTTTGGCAATCCATTGTGAATTTAACGAATTCGATAAATAAATTTGATTCACAAGCTGCTTTCTTAGAATATATAGAAGAACTTATTTTAACATAAAATGTGTATAACCAGCTTTTCCACCTGACCGCGTTTTCAGTGCGGCATTTGTTTAATTATAAAGTAGCTTTGTAATAGTGATTTGCTTTTTGTATGTAGTCAATAGAACATGTTCATAAAATAGAACTCAGGACGCCTGTTATTGATCTTTAATAACTTTTCCCGATTGTCGGGATAACATGACGTTATGTTGCTGAGATTCAAATATTACATTGTAAAGTGAGGAATAAATACGTCTTTTAATAAAAAAATATTGTATTTGATATTCTTATCTCTTCTTTTGCAAGTAAAGATTTTAGCCCAACACAATACAAGTGGACCTACTAGATCAAATAACATATCTCAAGGTATTACAGAACAAACCCTCACTCAAAAAATTATAACCGGTGTACCTGCATATACTTGGAGACATGGTTGTGGTCCTACGGCTTTAGGTATGGTAATTGGTTATTACGATAATTATGGTTTTTCCGAACTTATTTATGGGAATGCAAATTTTCAGAATGATATTGTTAATTCATTTATTGCAAATGAAATGCACTATCAAGATTACTCATTGCCCTTGGACAGTTATGGTAACATTATACCTGATAAATCTACTTTAGGTGGTGCACACGATGATAATTGTTTGGCCGATTATATGCTTACTTCTCGTAGTAGTTATGGATTAACATATGGTGAAAGTTATTGTGCTCTTATTTTAACAGCATTCAAAAAACATTTATCGAGTGTATATAAAAATAATTCTGACTATTTCATTATATCAAATGATGTATATACATGGTGCGATAATTCATTTGATCTTTATAAAAATGAAATTGACCAAAATAGACCAGTAATTCTATTTGTTGACACTAATGGAAATGGTGGTGAGGATCATTTTGTTACTGGTATTGGATACGATGATATAACTAAAATGTATGGAATATATGATACATGGGATAAAAATATTCACTGGTATCTTTGGCGCCCAATTGGAAGTGGAATAAGATGGGGTATAGACAGATTTGTTACTTACTCAATCAATAAATCACCCATTTGTTGGGAAAATAATAAAAGTACTCTTGAAGGGAATTTAAGTTCAATTACATTTTTTAATGATAAATTTGGATTTATAGGAGCCAACTCTCAGATTTATAGAACAACTAATTCCGGTCTTAGTTGGCAAAAGACAAATCCCGGTATATGGGGCAGCGTAAAAAAAATTATAATTCTTGATTCCTTGAATATCTGGGCACTATCTGAATTTTCTGTAATCAATTCGACAAATGGTGGGCTTTCTTGGAATACTTTATTGCAAGAATGGGGAATCGATTATTTTAATGCAATCAAAATATTTGATAAAAATAGTTTGGTTATTCTAAAAAATGGGAAAGTACTTAAATCTTTAAATGGTGGAAATACCTGGCAGTATATAGATGTACCAGAATTGATTGATATAAGTAATGTCTTCTTTATTGATAATAATAATGGTTGGGCAGTTGGATATAATGGGAAATTATTTTCAACAAATAACGGAGGTATTAATTGGACAATCCATGATAGTAAAACCAAAAATTGGTTTAGGGATGTTTATTTTAGAAATAAAAATGAAGGATGGATCATAGGCCAGAATAGTTTTCTGTTTACTATAGATGGCGGTAAAAATTGGGTACTGGATTCTAGAAGTCCCTTATTATTACTAAACCAATTGGTTTTCAAAGACAATTATGGATTGATAATTGGAGAAAATGGAGTAGTGTTAGTTTCAACTGATTTTGGGAAAACATGGCTAATACAAAACTCTGGTGTCTCAAATAATCTTCTTGCTTGTCGTATAAATAATTCTAATTCCATGTTTATTGTTGGAAGTGATGGGGTATTACTTAATAATAATTCATTTTTAGTTACAGTAAAAGATGAGGTACCTTTAAACTATTCATTATTACAAAATTATCCGAATCCATTTAACCCTGTCACAAAAATAAAATTTACTATACCAAAATCAGAGCAAGTACAAATTAAAATATTTGATATTCTAGGTCGGGAGATCATCACTCTTATTGATGAGGTAAAATATCCGGGTGAATATGAAGTATTATTTGACGGTTCAAAAATTAGTAGTGGTATTTATTTTATTAGGTTTCTTTCGAATTCACATTCTCATACGATTAAATCCATACTTTTAAAATAGCATTTGATATTTTTGAGACATAACACTCCGCGCAACACGGACAGCGTTTTCATTGCGGCATTTTAGTAATTATAAAGTATTGTTTACAAAAATAAGTTACTTATTAAAGTAGGTTGTTCTAAGAAATATTTTTATAAATAAAAGTAGTTGCGGTTAATTAGCAATGCTGTTCTGGGTCGTCAGACTCCGTTAGATTCTGACGGACTCTAACGAGCTGAAGGTTAGCGGCAACACAATTATACTGTGTAAATAAAAGGATGATTTTATGAAAAGGATTCTCTTTTACTTTTTATTTATAGTCTGCTTTTTACAATTAGCAATACTTGGACAAGGTAAATCTAAGGTCATTTCTCAAATTCAAGGACCTATAAAAACAAACTGTTATTTGTTGTATGATTTGTCAACTAGAGAAGCTGCTATTATTGATGTTGCCGGAAATCTGGATAGTTTAACAACTTATATCTCCATAAACAATCTAAATCTCAGATATATATTTCTTACTCATGCGCACTGGGATCATGTTGAAGGATTGCCCGCTCTAAAAGAAAAATTCCCAAATGCTAAAGTTTGTCTTAATAAAGAAGAATTTATTGCCATGCAGAATTATTATCGATTTTCTAAAGAGAGTGATCCTGCTAGATTTGCAAAAGTTATGCAAGATAGTGCTTTAGCCAGGATGATGAACTTTGACCTTGCTTCTATAAATCCAGATATATACTTGAATGATAATGAAGAATTTTCTTTAGGCAATCTTATAATCAGAACATTACTTACTCCCGGTCATTCTGCCGGAAGCATCTGTTTTTCTTGCGAAAATGTCTTATTTGCCGGTGATGTTTTATTTTATAGGACTGTTGGTAATACCGATTTTTATAAAGCGTCTAGATCAGATCAAATATTATCTGTGAGAAAATTGTACAAATTATTTCCGGATTCAACCACGGTTTACCCCGGACATGGCCAAATCACAACTATAGGTTCAGAAAAAAAAGAAAATAAATATATTACAGTTGATGGCGGTAAATGGGATATTAAATAAAAGAACACTATAACCACGTTAATAAGTAAAAAGTCAGTCGATAATAACATAATGTACTCCACCGCAAAAGCACGCCAGCGGTTGACCAAAATTATACAGCTCTAATCCTTTTTTATTGTTTGATTTTTTAATTATGGAAAATTAGTTTTACATAACTCGTTTTCATCGCCCCTCTTATAACAATGGGCTTTATTCAAGAAAATATTTTTTTTGCTTGATAGATATCTATTGTTTCCTTTATTTCTAAAATTATATCTAAAAATAAGATAGGGCGATATTATGAAACCATTTATTCTTTCCATTATTATTTTTTTCGTAATAACAACTCAAATAATTTCTCAAAGCAATTGGTTTACTACTGGACAGGATGCTGATTTAATGTTATCTGGTGTTGATTTCAATAATACCGGTGGTCCTCTAATGTTTAACCATCCAATGGGATTATCATCTGACGGAACAAGATTTATATTAAGCGATACTTTTAATAATCGTGTTCTTATCTGGAATACTCTACCTGAAAAATGGGATGACAATCCTGATCTTGTCCTGGGTCAACCAGATTTTTATTCTAATAATCCGGGAATGTCGAAAAGCGAATTTAATTGGCCTGTTAATGTATCTTTGTCCCCAAATGGAACTATTGGTGTTGCAGATGCTAACAATCATCGAATATTAATCTGGAAAACATTTCCAACAAATAATGCGCAACCTGCGGATATTTCTATTTCATACAAGGAATTTCCTGAAATGGAGCATGGTGTTACTGAATGGCCTTGGGGTGTATGGACAGACGGAAATAGATTAGTATCCACAGCTACTAGAGGTGGATATATATATTTTTGGAATTCAATTCCTGCTTCCGATAATCAAGTGTATGATTATTCAATTCATCTCCCAGAATTTGGGACTCCAAGAAATATTTCAACTGATGGCTCAACATTTTTTTTTGTTGGAGATCATAACGGTACAATCAATGGGCTAACCCAACCAATCACCTTTTTTTGGAATACTTTTCCTACAACAAAAGATCAACGTTTTGATTGGACTTTTCCCGCGTGGATTAAAGGAAATAAGACCGAGGATGGTAAACTAGTTGCAAGCGGGTTTTCTTCTGTACACATTTGGAATACTATACCAACTAATTCTAATCATAATCCGGATATAACCTTAAATCATCCGAACTATGAAAACGGGGATGGTCCAGATGCTGTTGCTGCCGGGGAATATCTCTTTGCTAATAATTATAATGGGACTAACACACACGTATATAAATCAATACCAACGAGCATAAACCAAACACCTGATTTCGCACTCGGCAGCCATGATATTAAATATAATTCGCTAAACTCTATTAATTTCTTGGAAGCCCCTGTCCCAGCAACCAACGGTCAAATTCTTTTGGCTACTTCTGGTTTCAGAAATTGTTTATGGCTCTGGAAAACTATTAACCCGTCATCTGGTCAGGCTCCAGATATCAAAATCGATCTCGAATCAACTAACCTCGGACTAAATGATAATGCAATCTATAATAATAAACTAGTCGCAGCCGGTTTTCGTGGTAACCTTAGTTCTGTTGGAATTTGGAATTCTCTTCCCGTTAATGGAGAGTTACCTTCAAAAATTTTCTTTGATAAAATCGGTAATGTCCAATTCAAAGATTTAATGGGAATTGCTCTGGATTCTATTTTCTTTTATTTAGGCCAAAGTGATGGTAATATATATATATGGAGAAATATCCCTACTACAGGAGATGAAAATTATTATGTCAATATTAAATTACCTTCCGATGCATTGCAACAGCTCAATAGCGATGGCGAATATTTTTGTGCTACAACATATGGAGGTGTTTTTATTTTCAAGGTTAGTGATATTGTTAATGGTAATTTGGATCCTTATAAACAAGTCTTGCCTATTTTCGGACCCGATTTTTTTAAGTTTCCACTCAATATGCCCATGTCAGCAGTTACTAATAACGGAAGTTTGGCAATTGTTAGTAATGGTAGTCATGCGGTTTACCTTTGGAAGAATATCGAAGATGCGGGTGACCCTGATAAAGTTATCATCCTTGGGCAAGAATCTTTAAATAAAATCGGTCCATCAATTGGGAAAAATAGACTGTTTATGCCCGCTGCTATGTGTGCATATAAAAATCAATTATGGATTGGCGAGTATAAATTTTCTTCAAGATTACTTCGCTTTAGTTACTATGACCCGACAGAATTATTAAATGATTCTGAAATACCAGATAAATATAAATTATCTCAGAATTACCCAAATCCGTTTAATCCAACAACAACAATATCTTTTTCAATTCCTGAATCTCAATTTATCTCTTTAATGGTTTACGACATCCTTGGCCGAGAAATTTCCACACTGGTAAATGAAGAAAAACAACCTGGTAATTATAAAGTTAATTTTGATGGAAGTAATCTTTCTAGCGGTGTATATTATTATCAAATGAGAGCAGGGCAATTCGTAGAAACAAAAAAACTTATTTTACTAAAGTAAATTTATAACTGGGCGGTTCTTTGAATCGCCCATCTTAATTATTTTATTACTCTAAAGTGTTCCCGCCGCAAAAGCACGCCAGCAGTAAATCAGTTTATACTGGCTTTACATA
Organism: Melioribacteraceae bacterium; assembly: GCA_035362835.1. Classification (NCBI taxonomy): domain Bacteria; kingdom Pseudomonadati; phylum Ignavibacteriota; class Ignavibacteria; order Ignavibacteriales; family Melioribacteraceae; species Melioribacteraceae bacterium. The sequence goes on along the minus strand of DAOSDY010000007.1, from coordinate 91 downwards.
ACACCACATTATTTGCTTAACATACTTTCCATTTGTAGTTAATCATTCTATTTGTCATAAAACTAAAAAATTATATATCGCAAATAATGGG
>DAOSDY010000006.1 GCA_035362835.1 Melioribacteraceae bacterium | reverse complement strand
CCTCAGGATTATATTTATATAAAATTGAGGCTATTCCACAAAATGGTGAAAAACCCTTTACTCAGGTAAAAAAGATGATTCTACTTAAGTAATATTCTTTTTTTAAAGGTTTTGCAATATTAAACATCTTCAAAAAAATTAAGCACTAATCTTATATATGCAACACAGCTAAGATAAAGCTCAATTTATTGAAAGCTATTAAAAGGTCGTAGCAGCTTAATTTGTCAATCCAAAACAAAACCGCCGGATAACTCCGGCGGTTTATTTATTTACCATTCGTATTCGCAATCATTGCAGTGGTATTTGGGAGCGTTGCCATTTTCATCTATTGGTATACAACAACCGCCATAGTGAATATTATCAACATCATTTTCATTTTCTTTTTTGGGATCCAACATGACTAATCCCCATATTATTTTAGCAATCGATTTACCTCCGCACTTCGGACAAGTTTTTCGTGGTTTTGATTTCGGCTTTTTTACTTTAATAATCATTATTCACAATAATGTTTGAATGTAAAACTCAAAAGTATACTGAAATTTTCTTCTAATCGATCTTGAATGATATTTATTCCTTCTTGATGTAAGCTATTAATTCAGTTTTTCCGTCACAATTTTTGCAGCTAAATTCATTAAAAATTTTGCCAACAAAATACGTTGTCACAATTTTATAATCGAGCAAAAATTTCGCCGTTAAATTACAATCTCATTACAAAGTCGTGCAAAAAGTGTCTTAATAGTGTCTTAATTTTAAAAAAAGATTTGTTTTTAGAGTGAATTGAAAGGAAAGAATGTAATCCGTAGTCAGATGCTCTATCCAATTGAGCTACAGGTGCATTAAATCTAAAAATCTGCTACAAATATATGATTAATGAGGGTATTAAACAAAATCAGTCATATTGGGAATTGTTGGCTGTATCGAAATACAAACTCTATTCAATTGAATATATCTTCTAATATTTCAAAACCATTTTACCGTGGAGATCTGTTTACCCCGATTGATCCGAAAAAAGCACCTAATCAGTTGCAAATCCATCCATTTTTTTGCAAATTTGACCCGCAAGTTTTATTTAAAATTCAATATGATTTATCGAAACCATATCAAAATACTGGGTTTAAATATCGAGCCAAATCTACTTCTTTTACGTCCTTGTCCGGATCACTAATTTTTTATTTTCACTCTTCTTATTTATTTTTTATATCAACATATAGGAGTAACTATGTGCGGCATAGTTGGTTATATAGGTGAAAAAAACTGTGTTCCGGTTCTGATTGAAGGATTGAAAAGACTCGAATACAGAGGGTACGATTCCGCCGGAATCGGAATTATAAATACTACTCAATGCAAAGCGGTTAAGACAAAAGGCAAAGTTGCTGAACTCGAAAAACTTGTCCATTCCGAAAATCTCCAGTCCAACCTCGGAATAGGGCATACCCGCTGGGCTACGCACGGCGAACCAAGTACAATTAATGCCCATCCCCATATGAATGAAGACCGGACAATCTTTCTTATTCATAACGGTATTATTGAAAACTATGTCTCGCTCAAAAACGGATTGATTGAAGAAGGATATAAATTTGTCAGCGAAACCGATACAGAAGTATTAGCCCATCTGATTGACCATTATATGAAAATTAAAAAAGACCTCTTTCAGGCGGTCAGATATGCTTTGAATGAAGTAGAAGGGACTTATGGTATAGCAGTTATATATAAAAACGAACCGGAAAAAATTGTAGTCGCAAAAAAAGGTTCACCCCTTGTTATCGGAATCGGTAAGAACGAAAATTTCATTGCTTCTGATGTCAATGCCCTTATTGCTCATACAAGTCAGGTAGTCTACCTGGAGGATGGGGAAATTGCTGAAGTATTTAAAGATCATTTCCAGGCCAAAACGATCAGCGATAAGAATATTATAAAAGAGATCTATGAAGTAGATGTAAGTATAGACGAATTAACCAAAGGCGGCTATCCGCATTACATGCTTAAGGAGATTATGGAACAGCCTGAATCTCTTTACAATTCGATGCGCGGTCGTCTGGTTCTGAAAGAGGGAATTTCCAAACTCGGAGGATTGCAGGGTTTCGAAGAGAGAATTGCCGGTTCGGATCGGATAATCATCTCAGCATGCGGTACATCCTGGCATGCGGCACTTGTTGGCGAGTATATGCTTGAACAATATACCGGCATCCCTGTCGAAGTTGAATATGCTTCCGAGTTCAGGTACCGTCATCCGATTATTACTTCGAAGGATACTGTAATTTTTATTTCTCAAAGCGGCGAAACCGCCGATACACTGGCTGCTTTGAAAGAAGCTAAAAAGAAAGGAGCACTCTGCCTTGGTGTATGCAATGTAGTCGGAAGTTCTATAGCAAGAGAGAGCGAAGCAGGGGTATATATTCACGCCGGACCTGAAATTGGTGTTGCATCAACAAAAGCATTTACATCCCAGCTTATTGTACTTTCTTTAATAACACTGCTGATAGCGCGGAGGAAAAACCTTAATCAGCCCGAAGGGCAGGAAATTATCCGCGAAATGCAGGAGCTTAATAAAAAAGTTGAAAACATCCTTAAGCAGAACGAACTGATTGAGAAGATCGCGGAACGTTATGTCAGTTCTAAAAATTTTCTTTATTTAGGAAGAGGATACCATTTCCCTGTCGCTCTTGAAGGGGCCTTAAAACTGAAAGAGATTTCTTATATACATGCCGAAGGTTACCCGGCAGCCGAAATGAAGCACGGTCCGATCGCATTAATTGATGAGAATATGCCGGTCGTTTTTATTGCTACTAAAGATTCGGTCTATGAAAAAGTCGTAAGCAATATTGAGGAGGTTAAAGCACGCAAAGGTAGAATACTTGCAATTGTTAACGAAGATGATAACGAAATTGAAAAGATTGTAGACCATGTTATTAAAGTCCCTAAAACAATCAATATGCTTCAACCGATTTTGAGTGTAATCCCGCTTCAGCTTCTGGCTTACCATATAGCTGTAAAAAAGGGATTGAATGTTGATCAGCCGCGCAATCTGGCGAAGAGTGTAACTGTTGAATAAACTAATTAGAGGTGATTTATGATTCGTACAAACGTCCTTATCATGGGTGCAGCTGGGCGTGATTTCCATAACTTCAATGTATTCTTTAGAAATAATGAGAATTACAATGTTGTTGCTTTTACAGCTACTCAAATTCCTAATATCGATGGTAGAATTTATCCCCCGGAATTAGCCGGAAAACTTTACCCTGATGGAATTAAGATCTATGAGGAATCTGAACTCGTCGATCTTATTCATAAACTGAAAGTAAATGAAGTTGTCTTCTCCTATTCCGATGTCCAGTTTGAATATGTTATGACTAAAGCTTCTATTGTAAACGCAGCGGGTGTTTCTTTCCGTTTGATGGGTGCTTCTGAAACAATGATTAAAAGTACAAAACCGGTTGTCTCTGTCCTGGCTGTCCGGACCGGAAGCGGTAAATCCCAGACTTCGAGAAAAATTGTTGAGCTTCTTCAAAATGCAGGAAAAAAAGTTGTAGCAATCAGGCATCCGATGCCATACGGCGACCTTGTTAAACAAAAGGTACAGCGTTATGCTCAGTTCTCCGATCTCGATAAATATGAATGCACAATTGAAGAAAGAGAAGAATATGAACCGCATGTCGCAAGAGGCGGCGTTATTTATGCAGGTGTTGATTATGAAGCTATACTTAGGGAAGCTGAAAAGGAAGCCGATATTATTTTATGGGACGGCGGAAATAATGATATGTCCTTCTATCAGTCCGATCTTACATTCACTGTTGTCGATCCGCACAGACCTGGCCATGAAATGAGATACTATCCGGGTAACACATCATTGCGGCTTGCCGACGCGGTTATTATTAATAAAATAGATTCCGCAGGTCCGGAAGGTATTGAAGAAGTAAAGAAAAATATTCAGGCGGTTAATCCCGGCGCTGTGGTTATCGACGCAGCTTCTCCTATTACTGTCGATAAACCGGAATTGATCTCCGGCAAACGCGTTCTTGTTGTTGAGGACGGTCCAACTCTTACTCACGGAGAAATGAAATACGGAGCCGGTACTGTTATTTCGCAAAAACTCGGTGCCAAGGAAATAGTTGATCCGCGTCCATTCACAGTAAAATCTATTACAGAAACTTATCAGAAGTATCCGAATATTGGCGTTCTGTTGCCGGCAATGGGCTATGGCGATCAGCAGATAAAAGACCTTGAAGAAACTATAAACAGAACCGATTGCGATTCTGTTGTTATCGGTACTCCGATTGATCTCAGCAGGATACTTAAAATTAATAAACCGTCAACCAGAGTAATGTACGAGCTTCATGAACTCGGTACGAACACGTTGGCATCAGTATTGAAATCAAAAGGTCTTTTATGAAAAAAGTTGCTGTCGTTGCCTTCGGCGGTAATGCTCTTCTTAGAGGCAATGAAATAGGAACCATTGAACAGCAGGAAAAACACACGCTCGATACTTGTGAAAAGATAATCGAACTGATTAGAAATGATTATGAACTTGTAATTACTCATGGCAACGGTCCTCAGGTTGGAAATATTCTCTTAAGGAATGAAGCCGGCTATAATCAATTTAAAATTCCTAAAATGCCGCTCGACATTTGCGTAGCCGATTCCCAGGGTGGAATCGGCTATATGATCGACAGGCAGTTGAGAAATGCTCTTAATAAGACCGAGCTGAGGAAAAATGTAGTCGCTCTTATTACCGAAGTACTTGTCGATATTAACGATCCCGCTTTTAATAATCCTACAAAACCGATCGGACCCTATTACCTTAAAGAAGAAGCGGACCTTCTTGCCAAAGCGAATAACTGGATTTTTAAAGAAGATCCCAGAAAAAGAGGATGGCGTAAGGTGGTCGCTTCGCCTAAACCTGTTGATGTTATGAATTATCAGGTTGTAAGAGACCTGGTAGATAAAGGGCATATAGTAATAGCTGCCGGCGGTGGAGGAATCCCGGTCTACTTTCATCAGGATACAAAATACCTTGAAGCAATAGAAGCCGTAATTGATAAGGATCTTGCTTCGGCACTTCTGGCACGGTTGATAAATGCCGACCGGTTCTACATTATTACAGATGTTCCAAAGGTTTTCATCAATTTTAATAAACCGAATCAGAAAGCCCTTGATCATATTACTGCAGATGAAGCCGAAAAATATTTAAAGCAGGGGGAATTCCCGGATGGAAGTATGGGTCCGAAAATTCTGGCTGCAATCGATTTTGTTAGAAACGGCGGTAAAGAAGCGATTATTACAAGTGAAGAGGAGATAGAAAAAGAAAACTGCGGTACCAGAATTACTATTAATTAATTTTTAACTAGGGTTATGAAAGAATACATCCTCGGAATTTCGGCATACTACCATGATTCAGCAGCTGCTCTTCTTGAAAACGGAGAGATCATTGCTGCTGCTCAGGAAGAAAGATTCACTAGGATAAAACATGATTCCAATTTCCCGTCGAATGCTGTGAATTTCTGTCTTGATTTTGCCGGAATCTCCGTTGATCAGTTATCTGCTGTTGCTTTCTACGATAAACCGATCGTAAAATTCAACCGGATTCTCGAAACTTATCTTCAATACCCTGGCAGAGGATTGAAATCCTTTATTATGGCAATGCCACTCTGGCTGAGGGAAAAACTCTGGATCCCCGACCTGATCTCCAAACAATTGAATTTTAAAGGTAAAATACTTTTCCCGGAACATCACGAATCTCATGCCGCCTCCGCATTCTATCCGTCGCCGTTTGATAGGGCTGCGTTTCTTACAATCGACGGAGTGGGTGAATGGGCTACATCCTCCTGGGGTGTCGGAAAGGGAAACCGGCTCGAAATTCTGTCGGAACTTCACTGGCCCCATTCGTTAGGGTTACTCTATTCCGCTTTTACTTATTTCACGGGTTTTAAAGTCAATTCAGGCGAATATAAAGTAATGGGCCTTGCGCCCTACGGTGAACCCGTGTATGTGAAAAAAATCTTCGATCATCTGGTTGACCTTAAAGATGACGGTTCGTTTAAAATGAATATGGACTATTTTAACTATAATACCGGTCTTACTATGACAAATGAAAAGTTCGACCGGCTTTTCGACGGGCCTCCCAGAAAAGCAGAATCAAATCTTACTCAGAGAGAAATGAACCTGGCCAGATCCGTTCAGGATGTAACAGAAGAGATTATGATTCGAATGGCTGGGAATGTTAAAAAAGTTACCGGTGAGAACAATCTATGTCTTGCCGGAGGCGTTGCTCTGAATTGTGTTGGTAACGGTAAATTATTACGCGAAAGAATTTTTGAAAATATCTGGATCCAGCCCGCTGCGGGTGATGCTGGCGGTGCTATTGGTGCTGCACTTATTGCTCACCATCGTTTTAACAACAATCCTCCTCCTGTCAAAAAGGGAAGAGACCTTCAGAAAGGTTCCTACCTCGGTACAGTTTATTCTGATGATACGATCGAAAAATTTCTGAAGAAATTCAAACTTCCTTATCATAAAGTATCATCTGATGACTTGATTGAAAAAATATCCGATGCGATTATTGAGGAGAAAGTTATCGGATGGTTTCAGGGTAAAATGGAATTTGGACCCAGAGCTCTGGGCGCGAGATCGATTATCGGAGATGCGCGCTCACCGGAGATGCAGAAAAAGATGAACCTGAAAATAAAATACAGGGAAAGTTTCCGTCCGTTCGCGCCTTCTGTCCTGGCTGAAAAAGTGAACGAATGGTTTGAACTCGATACTGAAAGCCCTTATATGCTCCTCGTTGCAGATGTTAAAAAGGAGAAACAACGGATTATGACTGATGAGGAAAAAAATCTCTGGGGTATCGATAAATTAAATGTTGCAAGATCAGAAATACCGGCGGTTACCCACGTCGATTATTCTGCAAGGATTCAAACTGTTCATAAGGATGATAATCCGGTTTATCATAGACTAATAGAACGCTTCTACGAAAAGACCGGATGCCCTGTAATTGTAAATACTTCTTTTAATGTGCGCGGCGAGCCGATTGTTGAATCCCCGCTCGATGCCTATAAGTGCTTTATGCGGACTGAAATGGATCTCCTTACGCTTGGAAATTTTATACTTTATAAAAACGAACAGCCTCAATTTCACGACGATATCGACTGGAAGCAGAAGTATGAGCTGGATTAAAGACGTTGTACATGAACTGAACAGTCTGGATCTTTCCGTTAAATCCCTCAGGAAGTTCGGGATTACAATCGGAATTGTATTTATACTCATATCCATTTTATTCTGGGGTACGGTAGGAGTAAGGATTTTTTTCCTTGTTGTAGGATCTATCTTATTTGTTAATGGTATTATTTCTCCTGACCGACTTAAAACGATTTATAAATTCTGGATGGGCTTTGCCTTTGCTCTCGGATGGGTTGTCTCGCGGATGATTTTAACACTTCTTTTTATTTTGGTGATGATACCTGTTGGTTTGATCGCAAAAGTTTTCGGCAAAAAATTTCTTGATCTGAAGTGGGGCGATACAAAAAGTTCTTATTGGATTATGAAGGAGAATAAAGAAATCGATTACGAAAAGATGTATTGAAAAAAGTAATTCAAAAAACATATAAAATAATAAAGGTGAAAAATGGCTGTTAATATGAAAGGTAAAAGTCTGATTGAAATTCAGCATCTTACACTCGAAGAGATCTATCAGATATTTGATTTGAGTAGAACACTTAAAGAAGAACGTTTGACAGGCAAAAAACATTATGTTCTTGACGGTAAAAAACTGGGAATGATTTTCTCTAAACCGTCAACACGTACAAGAGTTTCATTTGAAGTAGGTATCTATGAACTGGGCGGGGTTGGATTGTATTTTAATCAGAATGATCTGCAGTTGAAAAAGAGCGAAAGCGTTAGCGATACTGCAAAAGTTCTCTCCAGGTATCTTGATGGAATTATGATTCGTACTTTCGACCATCAGGATGTTATCGATCTAGCAAAATACGGATCGATCCCTGTAATTAACGGATTGACCGATCTGCATCATCCCAGCCAGGTATTGACCGATCTCTTTACTGCACTCGAAAAGAAAAGAACTCTTCAGGGATTAAAACTTGCATATATAGGCGATGGAAATAATATGGCCCACAGTCTGCTTCAGGGATGTTCCAAAGTAGGTATGAATATTTCTATCGCATCGCCATCCGGATACAAACCGGTTGATTTTGTAGTTAAAGAATCGCTTGAAAATGCAAAATATATGGGAAGCACTGTTGAAATTCTTGACGATCCCAAAGCAGCGGTTAAAAATGCTGATATTATTTATACCGATGTCTGGGCAAGTATGGGACAGGAAAAGGAATCAGAAGAAAGGAAAAAGAAATTTGCAGGCTTCCAGGTTAATCCGCAGCTTGTTAAAAACGCAAAGGATGATTATATCTTTATGCATTGCCTGCCGGCTCATAGAGGCGATGAAGTTGTAGATGAAATCTGCGATTCTCCAAATTCCGTTATTTTTGACGAAGCCGAAAACCGTCTTCATGTTCAAAAAGCCATAATGGCACTGACGATGTAACAAACCTAATTATAATTTCAAATGGAGCAGATTATCATCTGCTCCGGATTTTTTATTATGGAAAATATCGACGGATTAGTATCACTCCTTATCGCTTGTATAGAATTACTTTACATTGTTAATCTTCTTTTATTTGCCAGAAAAAATACTGTTAATAAACTTGTAATCGCGCAATTAATACTGCTCTTCGGTTATCAGGTATTCGAGTTTTTAATCTGTTTTGCAGGATTGAAAGAACAGATTTTCATTTATCTCGCCCTTCTGGATATTACACTTCTGCCTCCGCTTGGATTATATACCGTTTTGTTATTTGCGGGTAAACTGAGGAGTTATCATAAACTGATTTTTTTACCGGCTCTCTTTTTTATAATCTATTATCCTTTTGCCATCGATCAGCTTGCCGTTACTAAATGTACTGTGCTTTATGCTTCATACTATTATCCTCTCGGACCGTTCTATTCAACTTTCTATTATCTTCCAATAATCGGGTCTATGATAATTCTGAATAAGAAGTGGGGAGCTGAATCGGAACCGGCTGATAAATCTCTCACCCGGCTTTATCTGTTCGGATACCTTTTTACTTTTATTCCCGCAATGGTTATTGCTATTTTTATTCCGTCATTTGTATTTGCCGTCGAAAGCCTTCTCTGTAAACTTGCTTTTGTGCTTTCGACTTTCCTTACAATCTTTGCACTTAAGAATAAATCCTGAATCGAATAGAATGATGGAAACAATACTTAACATTTATCTTATTATTAAAAACGGCTTTGTCGCCGAATTCAGGGCTGTCGATTATTCTCTTGAAGGATCTGAAGATGAGAAAATAAATTTCCTGAAATCCCGCGCGAAAGAGGATTATCAAATTGCTCAGAGATTCAACTCTCCGTGCAATTCAGCGGGACAATTCATGAAATACTCAAAGTTTTCAAAACTTGAATCCCAAGGAATGCAGTTTCAGTTATTCGAAGAAATTTTCCGCGAATATAAGGTCCCTCAAAATCCCTTAATATGTGTTACTCCCGTAGTTGATGGAATCGTTTTGTCCGATTAATTATCCGATCCTCATAAAAATTATTTATCCTTCCTTATTGACTTTTTATCTCATCCACTACTATCTTGAATCAAATTTTTGGAGAAAAAAATGCCTCTATACAAGGACTTTAAAACAATACCTCAGTTATTCAACATTATTACCCAGGAATTCGGAAAGGGTAAAGAAAGGCCGGTTCTTAAATATAAAGTTGATGAAAAGTGGAACGATATCACTTATGATCAGCTTTATGAAGAAACTGTAAACCTGGCTTGCGGGCTGGCTGCCTTCGGCGTTAAAAAAGAGGATAAGGTTGCAATAATTGCGGAGAACAGACCGGAATGGGTTTATGCAGATATGGCCATTCTAGGACTTGGGGCTATTGATGTTCCTCTTTATCCTATCTCTACTTCGGAATCGCTCGAGTATATTCTTAATAACTCCGAGTCGGTAGGAATTTTTGTCTCAAATAAATTCCAGCTGAACAAAGTCTTGAAAGTTCGCGGTAATTGTAAGAATCTTAAGTTTATTATTGTAATGAACAATTCTGAGAGAGGTTCGGAAAAGGATGTTTACTCGTTACTGGATGTTCAGAATAAGGGAAGGGAATTCCGAAAGGAACAGCCGAATTACTTCAATCAGACTTCAAGTATGTGTACCGAGAATCAACTCTGTACAATTATTTATACTTCGGGCACTACCGGTGAACCGAAAGGTGTAATGCTGACTCACAAAAATATTGTTTCAAATATCAAGGCTGCTCATGAAATTTTTCACATAGATGAAAATGATGTATTTCTTTCTTTCCTTCCTCTCTGTCATATTTTTGAAAGAATGGGCGGATATTACACTGCATTCTCTTGCGGTGGCATAATTGCATATGCTGAAAGTATAGAAAAAATTGCCAATAATATGTCGGAAATTAAACCGACAATCATGACGGCAGTCCCCCGTTTGTTTGAAAGAATGTACAGCAGGATAAAAAAGAATGTTGAAAGTCAACCGGAGAAAAAGCAGAAAATATTTAACTGGGCTATCGAAACCGGAAAAGAATATATGGTTGCTAAAAAGTCCGGCCATCCTGTCCCGATAATGCTCTCATTGAAACGGAAACTTGCGGATAAACTGGTTTTCGGCAAGTTAAGAGAAAGAACCGGAGGCAGATTAAGATTCTTTATCTCCGGCGGTGCAGCACTTTCGCGTGAACTGGGTATCTTCTTTGACGCTGCCGGAATTCTGATTATTGAAGGATACGGTCTTACCGAATCGTCACCTGTTATTACGGCAAATCGATTAAATGATTATAAATTCGGAACTGTGGGCAAACCATTGCCCGGCGTTGAAGTTAAAATTGCTAAAGACGGCGAGATCCTTGCCTATGGTCCTAATATCATGCAGGGATATTATAAGAACAAGAGGGATACTGAAGATACAATTAAAGACGGGTGGCTGCATACCGGCGATATCGGTGTATTCGATGCGGAAGGGTTTCTTATAATTACCGACCGAAAGAAACATCTCTTTAAAACCTCAGGCGGAAAATATATCGCACCCACACCTATAGAGAATATGTTCCTCGCCAGCAAGTATATCGATCAGTTTATTATTATCGGCGATAGAAGGATGTTCATTACGGCTTTAATCGTTCCTGACTACGAAGCACTTAAAGAATACGCCGATGCAAATAGAATCCAATACAGTAATGTTGATGAACTTGTTAAGATGAAGCAGATCTACGAACTCCTTGATAAGGAATTGGGTGAGTTCCAGAAGAAACTTGCTGCATTCGAAAGGATACGCAAATTCGCGATACTCGATAAACCTTTTACAATTGAAGGCGGCGAACTTACACCTTCCCTAAAGGTAAAACGCAAGGTTATTGAAGAACGTTATAAAGATCTGATTGAAGATATGTATAAAGGCATGGAAGGCTAATATTTAATATCTTGCTCATGATCCTTAAAAAATCATGAGCAAGATTATTTTTTATGGAAGCATTTTCCCGAACAGCGTCAGATACATAAACTTGTAAATATCCGTATTATCAACCGATCCTTTCACATATTCAGAATTTAAACCTGCCGCGCGTACAAGAACAGAACCGCACACGTCGTCAGTAGTAGACCAGCTTATTACGAATGGAAACGTCCTCCCCAATTTGTCCGGTTTCGACCTGAAAGGGAAGCTTTCAGGACCGTCCACTCCATCATACGGCGCACCGTTCGGGGCTAATTTAGAAATCGGTTTATCGAACGGGAAATAATCTTCTGTATAACTTATGGCTTCCATTCCGCCTGCCTCGCTGTCCGAACATGTGATTAAAAGTGTCTTCGGATTTGAATCAATATATTTCAATGCAACACCAAGGGCATCATCAGCGCGTTTCAATGCTTCAAGTGTCCCTCTGGCATTGTTCTTATTGCCGAAATTATCGGTTCCTTCTTCTTCTACTACAAGCAGGAATTGTTGATTATTCCTGGAAAGTATTTGAATTGCTGCTTCGGTCATCTCAGCAAGTGTCGGAACACCTGGTTTGAAATTTTGCAGGCCTAGTTTATTTTGTTCTTCCTCGGGTTTGTCGTTAAATGTATGATCTTCTGAAAAGATACCTAATAGTTTTTCAGTTTCTTTGGGCAGGTTCAGGAGTTGTTCGCGGCTGTAGATAACTTTATATCCGAGGTTTTTTGCTTCTTCAATCAGGTTTAGTCCGTCTGTCCTCTTCCCACTCTTTGTATGAAATCCGCTAGTCCCTTTAGGAAGCAGCCATTCCTCGCCGCCGTACATTATTACATCCACACCCGAAAAAATAGTCTGCTTTGCTATCTCTTCATCTTCCTTTCTTGAAGGCACAGTAACAACAAATGCACCTGTCCCGGGTTCGATTATACTTCCGGAATTTATCAGTCCGGTTCTAATATCTGCGCCCATTGCTTCCTGCATTATACTTAGCCTTTTGCCCGAACGCGAAACAGGCTTTTCAAGTTTATCATCAGTCCCGTAAGCACCAACACCTACTTTCACACCATATGCGTGTATTGTCCCTCCGCCGTTGGAAGTAGCTGTTAATGAATTTGTCATATGGCCAAGGTATATCCCGACATTCAGTAATTTATCCCAGTTCAATTGACTATCCGGTCCCGCATAAAGGAGTCTAACTGCATTCCAAACGGCCAGCGATGTACCGTCCGGATGGATGAAAATCACATTTCCTTTTTCAGTATTTAATGATTGAGATGATGAATTTTGTCCGGAAATAATTGACAGACCCGGTAAAATCAATATCATAAATAATTTAAGAAGCTTCATTATATCACCTTGAAATTTTTATAAATGCAAATTTATTCAATTTCCCCGGATGATGAAATATCGAATCTATTATAACTATCACTGACTCAAAGCAACTCAATATTATTCTATTCCAAATGAGGAGTGGAAAACCCAATTTTTCTTATATTTGTCTTCATTATAAACAACCATTGGATCAATTTTGGGAAATAATGTGGAAAGAATTCTAGTCACTTCAGCACTTCCTTATGCAAACGGAAAGATTCATCTCGGTCACTTAAGCGGTGCTTATCTTCCTGCAGATATTTATGTGAGATATAAGAGATTAAAAGGGGAAGATGTAATTTATGTCTGCGGCTCTGATGAACACGGAGTACCAATTACAATTACTGCCGATAGCGAGAAGGTCTCACCCAAAGTAATAATTGATCGTTACCATGAATTAAACAAACAGGCATTCGAAAAATTCGGGATGAGTTTCGATATCTATTCCCGTACAAGCATTCCGGAACATCACGAAACGGCCCGCGAGTTCTTCAAAAGTTATTTTGACCGGGGATTGCTTATTGAAAAGAAGTCTCTACAGTTCTATGACGAAAAGGTTAAAATGTATTTACCGGACCGGTATGTTGAAGGAACATGTCCGAAATGCGGTTATGAGGAAGCGCGAAGCGATGAATGCGAAAAATGCGGCTCGCTTTACGAACCGTCCGAATTGAAAAATCCTAAAAGTAAGATCTCCGGACAAACACCTGTCCTCAAAGAAACTTCACATTGGTATTTCCCGCTCGGAAAATTCCAGGAACGGCTTGAAAAGTATATTAATGAAATGACAGAAAAGTACGGCTGGAAAGATAACGTGCTTCAGTATTGTAAGGGATGGTTTAAGGAAGGACTTAAAGACAGGGCATATACACGCGACCTCGATTGGGGAGTTAAAGTTCCGGTTGACGGCGCTGACGGGAAGGTTCTTTATGTCTGGTTCGAGGCAGTTCTCGGATATATTTCAGCTACCAAAGAATTGTCTGAAAAAAGAAATGAACCGGATCTCTGGAAAAAATACTGGCAGGGAACGGATACTAAATATGTTGCATTTATCGGGAAGGATAATATTGTCTTTCATACAATCATTTTCCCGGCTATGTTGATGGCATGGAATGATTTTAATGATGATAAATATATTCTGCCTCAGAATGTCCCTGCAAATGAATTCCTCAATTTCGAGGGAAAAAAGTTTTCCAAGTCCCGCGGCTGGGGTGTGGATGTGCTCGATTTTTTGGAGTCTTTCCCCGCCGATCCGCTCCGGTATACTCTTGCGGCTAACCTGCCTGAGAATAAGGATACCGACTTCTACTGGAAAGAATTCCAGTCGAGAAATAACGGCGAGCTGGCTGATATTCTAGGAAATTTTATAAACCGGACTTTTACATTTGTCTTTAAACATTTTGACGGCAAAGTTCCGCAACTTGGAAAACTTGACAAAATTGACGAGGATATGATTAGCTTAATCAATTCCTATCCCTCAAAAGTCGGGGAACTTATAGAACGTTATAAGATTAAAGACGCTGTCTTCGAAATGATGAATCTTGCCAGAGTTGGGAATAAATACTTCAACGACTCCGAACCCTGGATAAGTGTTAAAAAGAATAAAGAAAAATGCGGTACTACATTAAATATCTGTCTGAACTGCATTTATACGCTGGCTGAATTATTTGAACCGGTGATCCCGTTCTCGTCCGAAAAGATATTTAAAATGCTTAATGCCTCTAAATCCGGGTGGGATCAGGCCGGAAATCTGAATCTTGTTGCAGGGCACCGGCTTTCGCAGCCGGAAATACTCTTTACAAAAATTGAAGATAATGTTATTGAAAAGGAAATTAGCAAACTCGGGATACCCGAAGCACCTGAAAAAAAATCCGATGAGGAAATTACCATCGATGATTTCAAAAGGATTAAGCTCAGAGTCGCTCTTATTAAAAATGCGGAGAGAGTTCCAAAAAGTGAAAAGCTCCTCAAACTGAAAATTGAAGTCGGCAATGAAGAACGGCAACTCGTTGCCGGAATTGCCAAAAGCTATCAGCCGGAGGAATTGATCGGCAGGAAAGTGTTGATTGTTGCGAATCTTAAACCGGCTAAGTTGTTCGGTCTCGATTCTCAGGGAATGATTCTGGCGGTTGATTCCGGTGAAGAGGGGAAAGTTAAGATTGTTGAGATCGACGGCTCCATCGCTCCCGGCACACTTGCTAAATAATTTTGTCTCAGCGGCAATTTCAATGACCAATAAAAAAAAATCTCCGCTTAACAGATCGATTATTATTTCGGAATCTGAAATCCAGAAATTCTCGCGAAAATTTCTGAATCCGCATTCTATAAATGATTCTAAAGAAATCATTAATAAAACAATCTGCGGTAATTTCTGGGATGTTGCCCCACTTATGCCATCGGGAGTGGTTGACCTACTTATAATCGATCCGCCGTATAATCTTAATAAATCATTCAATACAACAAGTTTTAAAGCATTGTCGATCGACAGCTATGCCGAATGGGTCGATAAAATTATCTCCGGTCTGATCCATATACTGAAAAAGAATGCTTCTGTCTATTTCTGCTGCGATTGGCATTCCTCTATTTCCGTGGGTCCTGTTCTCGAAAAGTATTTTTATATCCGCAACAGAATTACATGGGAGCGGGAAAAAGGACGTGGCGCCAAATCCAACTGGAAAAATAATTCGGAAGATATATGGTTCTGTACTTTATCTCGTAAATATCTTTTTAATAGCGAACACGTTAAACTGAACAGGAGAGTTATTGCTCCATATAAAGACTCAAACGGGGAACCGAAGGATTGGAAGAAATCTAAATCCGGCAGTTTCCGTCTTACATTTCCTTCGAATATCTGGACAGATATCTCGGTTCCTTTCTGGTCGATGCCTGAAAATACTGATCACCCCACACAAAAGCCGGAAAAGCTTCTGGCCAAACTAATTCTTGCAAGCTCAAATAAAGGTGACCTCATATTCGATCCATTCCTCGGCTCTGGTACAACTTCTGTCGTGGCTAAAAAATTGGGCAGAAACTATCTCGGAATCGAAATCGACCGTTATTATGCGGCTCTGGCAGAAAAAAGATTAGAAAAAGCTGAAAATGATAAAAAAATTCAGGGTTACGAGTACGGCCGCTTCTGGGAAAGGAACTCATTACCATTCAAAGTTGAATAAAGGAAGTAATTTCGATTTTTCTTGTTATTTTTACACTCCCGATAATTAAAAAATCGATTTAATTTATAGAAATTCTAAAATAATGGAGGATTATTGATGCCATTCAGAAAGCTTCTCTTACCGGTTATCCCATTAATAACATTTCTGGTCTCATGCGCTCCGGAACAATCAAAAATAGTTGTCGCTGAATATGGTAATTATAATGTCTATATGGACGAGTTTGAAAAGGCTTATTCCAGGAATACAGGAGGTGTGGCAAAAGCTAAAACGGATTCACTGGAAAATATGAAAAACTTTCTTGACCTCTATGTAAATTATAAAATGAAATTGAGGGATGCCGTAGTCAGGGGATATACGAGCGATCCCGATATGAAAAAAGAATTAATCGATTATAAAAAAAATATAGGTACTACTCTCTTTCTTGAAGATAAACTTTATGAACCTGCATTAAGAAAAATGTATGAAAGAAGAAAAACGGAAATTCTTGCCGCCCATATTATGCTCATCCCGGATTCCTTAATGAATGACTCCCAGGTCAGAGAACTTGGAATTAAACTTATCGAGAGAATTAATAAAGGTGAGGATTTTGCAAAACTCGCTGCTGAATATTCAAAAGACCAGTACACCAATACTAAAGGAGGTGTTGTTGGCTGGGTTACTGCAGGAATTATAGTTGTCCCTGCAATTGAAGAGGCGATTTATAATACTGAACCGGGGAAAATTCATCCCGAACTTGTTATCTCCAATTATGGATTTCATATTCTAAAGGTTATTGAAAAAATGCCCCGCCGGGACCAGATAAAAGCCCAGCATATTCTTGTTGCATTCAAAGATTCAGCTGGTGTTGTTGATAGTTCTAAAGCTTTCAATAAAATTTTGGAAATTCAGAAAGAGCTGAATCAGGGTGCCGATTTTAATAAACTCGCTCTTAAATACTCCGATGATAAAATGTCTGCCGATCAGTATGGCGACCTGGGCTATTTCAGCAGAGGCCGGATGGATCCCAATTTTGAAGATGCTGTCTTCAGACTTAAAGTGGGGGAAGTATCACAAATTATTAAGTCCTACGCCGGTTATCATCTCGTAAAATTAAACGCTGAATCACCTTATCCTGCTTATGAACAGAGTGCTGAAGAATTGAAGGATATGTTCCTTAGAACTACTTACCGGCTTGAGTATGATAAAATACTTTCACAGTTACGGCAGGATTATAATTATCAGTTGAATAGGGAGGTTTTTGCGAGGATTATGAATTCACTCCATAACATTCCATCTTATGAAGCATTCGATCAAAGCGACGTAAGGAAGCAATATGGTCAGAGTATTCTTTTCTCATATGCGGACAAATCTTCTACTGTGGATTCATTATTCAGTTTTATGAAGAGTTCCAGCCAGTTCTCCGCTCGCAACCTCACAGAAGAGTTGTTTGCCGAGGCAATCAATGTCTACCTGGATAAAAAGCTGCTTGAGGAAAAAGCATTATCCTACGATAAGGAAAATTCTAATTTTGCTTTTTTAATGGAAGAATACGAAAACGGAATTTATCTTTTCAAAATCCTCGAAGATGAAGTCTGGTCTAAGATCTCTGTAGATAGTATTATGATTCAGGATTATTTTGAAAAGCACCGGGAAAATTACAGGTGGAAGGACCGGGTTGAATTCCAGGAGATTTATGCAATTAGTGATACTGCTGCAAATCGTTATTACAATCTTGCCTTATCAGGAGAGAATTTCGACAGCCTTGTTACCAGATATTCTCTTAGAAAAGGTTATGATAATATACCGGGTTATAAAGGCCTGATGGAAATTGATGTAAATGAACTTTCGAAAAAAGCTGATTCTCTCCCGAACATTGGAGATATTTCAAAACCGTTCAGGTTCCAGGATGGATGGTCGGTTATAAAACTTATTAAGCGGGAACCGGCACGACTTAAAAATCTTGATGAAGTTAAACCTGAAATAATTAGTCTTCTGCAGGAACTTGAAAGTAAACGGCTTGAATCTGTTTATCTGAATAAGCTTAAAGAAATCTACAAACCCAAGTATTACTATGATGAGTTAATGAATGCTTTTAAGAATTAGTTTGCTTGTTGTTATCGGATTCTTATTTGTATCCTGTTCCGAGAATAAAAAAGAATCGAATCAGCTGGTAAAGATTGGTAATTCAGTCCTTACTGAGGAAGACGTCGCTGATGCACTGGGAGAATTCCAGCACCAGTCCCGGTTAAGAGAAGAATATATAAATAACTGGATCGAAAAAGAGATCTTGTTCAATGAGGCGCTGAAAAAAGGTCTTCTCGATTCACCGGTATATAAAACTCTTGTAGAAAAAAACAGCAGGGAGATTGCAGCTTCTCTTTTGATAAATGAATATCTAAAAGAGAATTCATATGTCCCCTCACGCGATGAACTGCTTGAGTTCTATGAAAAAACCAAATCTGATTTTATCTTGAATGATGATACATATCGGTTTAATAAAGTTGATTTCGGAAATTTCGAAAGTGCTGTGAAGTTCAGAAAGATTTTAGTGGAAAGCGACTGGAAGAAGGCAATCAACCAGTTCCGGGGAGATCCGGTGTTGATTAATGCCGAATCGGGTGTTCTAATGCCCCTCCACAAAATCGAACCGGTTACTAAATATAAAATTGTTAGCAATCTGCTCCCGGGTGAGATTAGTATTATTCTTCAAACGGAACCGGACAAATTTACCGTTGTTCAATTAATCGATAAATATGTCAAAGGTCTCCTTCCGCCCTATGAAATTATTGAGGAACAGATTAAAGACCGTTTTCTTCTACTCAGAAATAAAGAGATTGTAAGGGAATACTTAAATAAATTAATTGAAGATCAGGATATTGACTTAAAAGGAAATAAGGAATGAAATATTTAGCAGCATTAATTCTTTTCGCTCTTCCGATCTATTCTCAGCAGGTTGGTGATAAAATTGTGGCTGTTGTTGACAACGAGATAATTTTAAAGTCGGAACTCGATTTCAGGGCTAACTTCGAAGCAGCTCAAAG
This sequence comes from Melioribacteraceae bacterium, assembly GCA_035362835.1. Classification (NCBI taxonomy): domain Bacteria; kingdom Pseudomonadati; phylum Ignavibacteriota; class Ignavibacteria; order Ignavibacteriales; family Melioribacteraceae; species Melioribacteraceae bacterium. Next base: position 84,030 of record DAOSDY010000006.1, on the reverse strand, counting down.
AAAATTAAATCCGTCCGATCCGGAAATACTAAGAGCCATTCTCAATCAGTTGATTGAGGAAAAACTACTCTATGCGCAGGCCGAACTCGATTCTGTCACTGTAACAGACGACCAGGTAACCCAGCAGCTCGATTACCAGATTAATTATTTCATCAATCAGTACGGCTCGCGCGAAAGGCTTGAACAGGTCTATGGTATGCCTGTTGAAAAAATTAAAAGAACACTGAGAGATGATACCAGAAAAAACCTTATGGCCGATCTTGTGCGTCAGAAAAAGTTTGGAACCATTCAGGTATCAAGATATGACATTGAAGAATTTTATAATGCATATAAAGATTCGCTCGGTATTGTTGCTGAAAAATATCAGATTGCACATATATTTCAGAATCCTAAAACCGGCGAACGGATAAAACAGAAAGCCCGCGAACTGGCTGCCATGCTTCTCGATTCTCTTAAAAAAGGCGGTGATTTTGCCCAGCTTGCACGCCAGTATTCCAATGACCCGGGAAGTGCCTCACAGGGCGGCGACCTCGGATTCGTAAAGCGCGGTGTTTTCTACCCTGAATTCGAAGCGGCTGCTTTTGCTCTGGCACCGAATCAGCTTTCGGGCATTATTGAATCTCCAGTCGGTTTTCATATTATACAGCTCCTCGAAAGAAGGGGTGAGTCCATTAACACCCGTCATATTCTGATTAAACTGAAAGCAGATGACGAAGCGGATCTCCGTTCAATCGAATTCCTTAATGAGATAAGGGATAGTATAGTTTCAGGGAAGAATACATTCGAATATTATGCAAAAAAGTATAGCGATGATAAAGAGAATGCCCGCTTTGGGGGTGAGCTGGGAACATTCGAAAAAAATCAGCTCGATAAATCCCTTCTCGATATTATCTTTAAAATGAAGGAGAATGATATCAGCTTTCCTAAGAGACTCGAAATTGATAGCAATACTTATGGTTATCATATTGTTAAGCTGATTAAAAGAATTCCTGAACACAAAGCCAACCTCGATCAGGATTTTGTGGAAATAAAACGCCTTACTGAATATTATAAAAAACAGAAATTATATTCGAAGTGGATGGATGAACTGAAGGAAAAAATCTTCTGGGAAATCCGGTTATAATTGATAAAAACTGATATCGATTAATTTATTTTCAAAATTAAGATTCAGGAGAATTAGTGCAGAAAAAATCAGACGATGTTGCAGCCGTTGAAAATTTAGCCGGATCAATTCTTCAGATAAAAAAAGAAATTTCAAAGGTTATTGTTGGTCAGGGACAGATTATCAACGATCTGCTTGTCGGTCTGATTGCAAGGGGACACTGCCTGCTTATTGGTGTCCCGGGTCTCGCCAAAACTCTTTTAATAAAAACTCTTGCCCAGGTACTCGATCTCAAATTCAGCAGGATTCAGTTCACGCCCGATTTGATGCCGGGTGATATTACCGGCACTGAAATAATTGACGACGATCCGGTTGCAAAAAAAAGAATTTTCCGTTTTATAAAGGGGCCAGTTTTTGCTAACATGGTTCTGGCCGATGAAATTAACCGTACTCCTCCCAAAACCCAGTCAGCACTTCTCGAAGCGATGCAGGAACATAAAGTAACTGCTGCAGGAACAACTCATCAGCTCGATGAGCCTTTCTTTGTGCTTGCAACTCAGAATCCAATTGAGCAGGAAGGCACATACCCGCTTCCGGAAGCGCAGCTCGACAGGTTTATGTTCAATCTGTGGCTCGATTATCCTTCGACAGGTGAGGAAATTGAAATTATTAGAACAACTACTAGCAATTATCTGCCGGACTTAAATAAAATACTTTCAGCCGAAGAACTTATTGCTTACCAGGAACTTATTAAGCGCGTTCCTGTTGCCGATAACGTTATTGAATTTGCGGTTAATTTTGTAAATAGGACTCGACCCGGTTCAGGCAATACCAGAGCTTTTATTAATGAGTGGGTTAGCTGGGGTGCCGGACCGCGCGCATCTCAATACCTGATATTGGCTGCCAAAGCAAAAGCAGTTATGGAAGGTCGGTTCACTCCATCGATCGATGATGTTAAATCGTTTTTAGTCCCGGTTTTACGTCATAGAATTATTCCGAATTTTTCTGCAGAAGCCGAAGGAATTAATTCGGTTGAAATAATCAAAAAATTATTAGCTCAGTAAATTATATTCCCCTGTAAATTGAGGAGGATTATTGTCCGCTATCATTGAATTTATCCTTAATATAATGGACATGCTCTTAAACCTCTTCAGGATTAAACATGATCCTTTTGCAGGCAGGAATAAAGATTCTGAATAAATTATGATAATAAAATTGACAGGTAAAATTTCGAAGATAATATTTACAACGATTATTGCAGCTCTATTTCTAACAGGCTGTTCCAGTGAAGAAGTAGAAAGAAAAGAGAATCCGGTCAACTACAATTCTTTTGGCCTGGCAGTCGATTCACTAATTGAAGTTCACGGAACAATAGGCGGAGGTGAGACTCTCGGTGAAATTCTTTTACCTCACGGATTGAGTGATAAACAGATATTTGAAATTGCTGAAGAAGCCCGTGGAATATTCCCGGTTAGAAATTTCAAAGCAGGGGACGAATATTACATTTATGCTGAATGGGATACGACTGAAACCGTTCACTATTTTGTATATATCCGCAATCCTATCGAATATGTTGTATTCGATCTTAGGGATAGTATTAAAGTCTATCACGGCAGAAAGGAAGTTGAAATTAGGGAAAGAGCCTTTGCAAGCACCATAAAAAATTCTTTATGGCAGACTCTTGAATCTAATTCCGTCGATCCGGAAGTAGCGGTCAAACTTTCTGAAATATATGCCTGGCAGATCGATTTTTTCAGAATTATGGCAAATGATTCATTGAAAGTAGTTTTTCAGGAATTATATGTGGACGAAAAACCTACCGGTGTAGGAAAAATATTAACCGCATCCTTCAGGCATCGCAATGAGGATTTCTATGCATTCAGATTTGAAAAAAACGATGAAGCCGAATATTACGATGAAAAAGGGAATAGCCTGCGTAAAGCATTCCTGAAAGCTCCATTAAAATTCAGCCGCATTTCCTCAAGGTTTTCTTCAAGACGTTTTCATCCTGTCCTTGGAAGATATAAAGCTCATTTGGGTACCGACTATGCCGCTCCTACCGGTACACCTATTATGACTGTCGGCGACGGTGTTGTAATTGAAGCGGGCTATACAGGCGGAAACGGTAACTACGTCAAGGTAAGGCACAATTCCACGTATACAACACAGTATCTTCACATGTCGAAATTTGCAAAAGGAATTAGATCCGGAGTTGCTGTTAAGCAGGGTCAGATAATCGGTTATGTCGGAAGTACTGGGCTGGCCACGGGCCCCCATGTATGTTTCAGGTTCTGGAAAAACGGTAGACAGGTGGATGCATTGAGAGAAAAACTACCGTCTTCAAACCCGGTAGCTAAAGAGGACCTTCCCCAATTTCAAATGGTTAAAGATTCTCTTGCAGAGAAACTTATCTCAAACACTCTTAATTAATACCAATCATTGTCCGCTAAACGCTTTCTTAATTATTTCTTCCTGTGTTACAAGGTGCTTTCTGGATGAACCGCTGGCCGGACTCGGGCTTTCAGGTCTTCCTGTAAAAACTAATCTCTGGTTTTCCCTTAACAGATTTGTCAGTCTCGGTAAAAGGAAACTCCAGGCACCCATATTTTTCGGCTCTTCCTGCACCCATCTTACTAGTGTGGCGGAAGGATAACTCTTAAGTATTTCGGAAAAAAGAATTTCGTTAAACGGGTAATATTGTTCAATTCTTACAATTGCTGAATCCTTTATTTCATTTATTTCTCTGTAATTCTGGAGTTCATAAAATATTTTACCGCTGGTTAATATTACTGTCTTAATTCCTGATCTATCTTCAATCTTATCATCAATTATTTCTTCGAATTCTCCGTCGGTAAAATCAGAAATAGGTGAACGGGCTGCAGGCAGTCGCAGTAGGCTCTTAGGTGTTAGTACAACAAGAGGTTTTTCAAAAGCTCCGTTACTTTCGCCGGTGCTGCTGTGAACCTGGCGTCTTAACAGGTGAAAGTACTGAGCCGGTGTGGTCGGATTACAGACGTACATATTCTCTTCTGCGCAAAGTATCAGGAACCTTTCGAGTCTTGCGCTGCTGTGCTCGGGTCCCTGACCTTCCTGTCCGTGCGGAAGGAGCATTACAAGATTATTCGGAAGCTGCCATTTAGTATAAGATCCTACAATGAAATTATCTATTATAACCTGGGCACTGTTGGCAAAGTCGCCGAATTGCGCTTCCCATATAACAAGAGCTAGCGGATCGGAAATACTGTAACCGTATTCGAAACCGAGTACGGCTGCTTCTGAAAGGAGACTGTCAAGCGCCTCGATTTTTGCCTGCCCTTCTTCAATTGAATTATGAGGATTAACTTCCTCTTCGTTATTCATATCAGTGAATATCAGGTGCCTCTGACTGAATGTACCGCGTGCGCTATCCTGACCGCTTAATCGAACAGGTCTTTTTTCAACGAGCAAAGTACCGAATGCAAGTGCTTCGGCAAAAGCCCAATCGATCATGGTATTACCTGTAAGAAGTTCCTTACGCTTTGCAATGTGCTTCTGAAGTTTCGGATTAAGTGAAAAGTTCTGGGGAAAAGATGTAATCCCCTTAACAACTTTTTTTAGGAGCTCGAGTGAAACTCTTGTATCGCCGTTACGAGGGAAATTATTATAGTATTCATAAGAATATGCAAGCGGCCTGTCCGGTTTGAATTTGTCTCCTTTCTTCTTTGTCTCTTTCAATGCTTTCTCTAGCAAGTCATAAATATTTTTATCAAGAGATTCAATTTCTTTATCTGACATGATACCGGACCTGATCAGTTGATTCTGATAGATTTCCTTAACCGATGGATGTGCCTTGATTTTTTTGTACATAAGCGGTTGTGTATAAACGGGGTCGTCACCTTCGTTATGACCATGCCTTCTGTATCCGATCAGATCAATAACAACATCCTTCTTAAACTTCTGTCTGTATTCAAACGCAAGTTGTGTTACCCATAGTGAGGCTTCGGGGTCGTCTCCGTTTACGTGAAAAATAGGCGACTGGACCATCTTTGCAACATCTGTCGCATAGGGTGAGGACCTGGCATCCTCCGGAGCGGTTGTAAATCCGATCTGATTATTAACTATTATGTGGATTGTTCCGCCTGTTCTATATCCTTTTAACTGAGATAGATTTAAAGTCTCGGCAACAACTCCCTGACCGGCAAAAGCAGCGTCTCCGTGAATCAATACCGGTACAAACTTATTCTTTTCGGAATCGCTATTTCTCGTCTGTTTTGCTCGGATAATTCCTTCTACTACAGGGTCAACCCATTCAAGGTGCGATGGATTGGAGGCTACCGATACTTTTATTTCACCGCCGTCCTTCGTTTTGTAATTTCCGCTTGCACCCAGATGATATTTTACATCACCCGTACCCTGCGGAGAATCAGGATCAAGCTCGTCTTCAAATTCAGAAAATATATTCGTATAACTTTTACCGATGATATTGGATAGAACGTTCAGTCGGCCGCGATGTGCCATTCCTAAAAAAATTTCCTGAACATTTTCATTGGCTGCAAAACTCAGTAGGTAATCGAGAACAGGTATTAATGTCTCCGACCCTTCAAGTGAAAATCTTTTATGTCCTATAAACTTTGTATGAAGGAAATGTTCGAATGCCTCTGCGATAATCAACTTCTCCATAATCCGTTTTTTATCCTCCGGATTAATTGAGGGTCTATTCTTTACCGGTTCCATCTTAGTCTGAAGCCACAATTTTTCATCGGGATTCTGAATATGCATGAATTCCACACCAATCTTTTCGCAGTATGTCTGATGCAGAATACTGAGTATCTCCCTCAGTGTACCGGTTCTCGTACCCTGAAGATTTCCTGTGATAAAATTTCTGTCGTAATCCCATATTGTAAATCCGTGATTTGCAGGATCGAGTTCCTGATGGAAAGTTTTCGGCGGATGTAGCGGATTGATATCAGCTATAAGATGACCTCTTACCCTGAACATATTAATTAACAGTACAATCTTTGCCTGTTTCTCAATCTCTTCAATATTTTCAATTTTCGAAAACCGTTTGGAGAGAGTATCCAAATCCCATCCAACTGCTTTCTGGGGTATTTTCAAATCAGAAAATACATTGTCGTAAAATCTTTCTTCACCCAGAAGAAGTTTATCCACATAAGCCAGAAATGCGCCCGACTCTGCCCCTTGAATAATTCTGTGGTCGTAAGTACTCGTAATATTCATCACCTTACCGATTCCGAAAGAAGTAAGAGCCGAAGGCACCATTGCCTTGAATTCAGCCGGATAATCGATCGCTCCCACAGCAATAATGCATCCCTGTCCGTTCATTAAACGGGGTGTTGATGATACTGTACCGATACCGCCCGGATTTGTTAATGTAAGTGTTGAATTCTGAAAATCTGCAGGTTCAAGTTTTCCGCTCTTGGATTTTTCAATCAGGTCATTGTATGAATCAAGAAATCTGCTGAAATCCATTACCTCGGACCGTTTTATATTTGGTACGATAAGCGATCGTGTCCCGTCTTTCCGTTCAATATCTACGGCGATTCCTAAATTGATATATTCCTTTTTAATAAAACTCGGCTTGCCGTTAACAATCCCGAATGAGTTGTTTATATTCGGAAATTTTTTCAGAGCCTGTACTAAAGCATACGCAATTAAATGTGTAAAAGAGATCTTTCCCCGTCCGAACCTCTTCAGGTGCTGATTGATTATTGATCTGTTCTCTTCAAGAAGTTTGACGGAAATAGTCCGTAACGATGTGGCTGTTGGTATGCTTAAACTTCCCGTCATATTTTCTATGATCTTTGCCCCAACGCCTGTAATCGGTACTACCTGATCTTCAGGAGCAATATCAAATGAATCTGATATAATTGTAACGGGGACATCCTTTTTTCGTGATGCGCCCTTTTGAATTGTTACTGAAGAGAACGGAGATGTTTCCCCTCCGGTGAGCTGACGGAAATAATTTTGCCAGTATTCCGGTACAGAATTGTTGTCTTCAATATATTTGTCTAGCAGGTCGGCAACGAAGCCGAAATTATAACCGAAATGATTGAATAATTCTTTATGGTATTTGGTCGAGTCCATATTTCCCGTTAATATTTTTCTTACTAAGTCTAACATAAAATTCTGGTGATTCGTTCGTTTCAGATCCTAAAAAAATAGAAATACATCTCATGATAATTGATTTGAGAAGATTCAAAAAGAGTAGTGCTGGAGTGTCAGTTTCTTGCTATCAAATAAATTGTTTTTTATGTTTGCACAACTAAAAATGGAGTTCAGATAAAATGAAAGCTGAGTGTCCGGTTTGCGGTGCCATGATTGACCTTCCTGAAGGCACTGTTGTTGGCGAACTGATTGAATGTCCTGATTGCGGAACCGAACTTGAAGTTGTATCACTTGATCCACCAACCTTAAAGGAAGCTCCTCAAGAAGAAGAAGACTGGGGTGAGTAGTTGGTCGCGGTTTTAGATTCAACATTACGCGAAGGCGAACAAACACCCGGAGTCTATTTCGATAAGCATATCAAATTAGCCATTGCAACATTGCTCGATGAGATCGGTATCGACATAATTGAAGCCGGTCATCCAATGGTTACTCCCGAAATTCATGCAGCCGTTAAATCAATTGCCCAGAAGGGATTCAGATCGGTTGTCGGCGCTCATTCTAGATCATTAAAAGCTGATGTGGATCTGGCATTGGAATGCGGAGTAGGATTTATCGGAATTTTCTATTGCGTATCCGATGAACGTCTTACAACAGTTTTTAAGAAAGACCTCGATACCGCCGTTGAACAAATTACAGATGTTATTAAATACGCGAAAAAAATTAAACCAGATCTTCTTATTAGGTATACTCCTGAAGACACGGTAAGGTCTCAGTTCGAAAACGTCGTGAAAGCTGCGTGCGCTGCTGTTGAGGCCGGTGCTGATATTATTAGTGTTGCCGATACAACCGGTTATATGGTCCCCGGTACCGATAGAAGTATGTATACTTATATCTCACGTTTGAAGGATGAATTTGCCCTGCGGAGTTTATTCCCGAAAGTTGCAGTCCATTGCCATAATGATAGAGGCTTTGCTCTAACAAATGCGCTCGACGCATACAGAGCCGGCGTGGATATAATTGATGCCGCTGCATTAGGTCTTGGAGAGCGGGCCGGAATTGTTGACCTTGCACAACTACTGGTTACATTGACCGTCGACTACAATGAAAAAAGATGGAACCTTCAGAAAATAACAGAACTTTACGAACTCGTAAGTAAGCATTCGGGTATTCCAATACCGGCTAATTATCCGGTTACAGGCAAAAACGCATTTACTCACTGTGCCGGAGTACATACACATGCAGCTGCAATTAATCCGATGCATTACGAAAGTCTCCACCCGGAAATCCTCGGTAGAAAAAGAGATTTTGCGCTCGATCATATGTCGGGTATTGCTTCCCTCCGTTACGCTCTTAATTTGATTAATGAAACCGCTATGGACGATGAGCATCAAAATGCTGTTCTGCAGGAAGTTAAATCCGTTGGTCAGCGAGGACGTACTGTAGACATCGAGGAATTAAAACATATCGTTGACGCAGTAAAGCACCATAAGACCTACAATAAATAGTTCCATAACTTAAATTTACTACCGGAGGATTTTTAGATGAAAATTGGATTGCTTCATTCTTTGATACGAAAAGATGAGAAATTCTTAATGGATGAATTTGCAAGAATAAAAGGCATTGATCTGGTTCTTATTGATGACCGCAATATTACTTTTAATCTGGGAAAAGAAAAATTCGACCTTGATGTAGTAGTAGAGCGTTGTATTAATCACTCCAGGGCATTGCATGGCCTCCGCTTATTTGAAGCCGCGGGTATTAAATGTGTTAATTCCTATAATGTTGCTACTGTCTGCGGTGATAAACTATTAACATCCGTTGCTCTGGCCGAGAACGGTGTTCCTCAGCCGGAAGTACGAGTCGCATTCACTGAAGAGTCGGCACTAAAGGCAATTGAAGAGATGGGGTATCCGGTAGTATTAAAACCTGCTGTCGGCTCCTGGGGCAGATTGCTATCAAAAGTAAATGACAGGGATTCTGCCGAGGCAATTCTCGAGCATAAGACTGTTTTAGGTTCCTACCATCATTCCATCTTCTATATTCAGAAATATGTCGAGAAAAAAGGAAAAGATATCAGAAGCTTTGTCGTTGGCGATAAATGTATTGCCGCCATTTATAGAACATCGCCTCACTGGATTACCAATACCGCCAGAGGCGGTGTTGCTACAAACTGCACGGTTACTGATGAACTGAACGATATTTCTGTAAGAGCAGCCAATGCTGTTGGCGGAGGAATTGTCGCTATCGATGTTTTTGAAACTGCGGATGGACTGATGGTCAACGAGGTGAATTATACTATGGAGTATAAGAACAGTATTACAACTACCGGTGTAAATATTCCCCAGAAAATGGTTGAGTATATTCTACAAGTAGCTGAAGGCAGGTAATGGAAAAGATTAAAGTATCTATTGTTGGTGCATCCGGTTATACGGGTGGAGAGCTACTCAGACTCCTTCTATTTCATCCTTTTGTTGAAGTTTTTCAGGTCACTTCGGAAAGCTATACAGGAAAATTCGTTCACAAAGTTCATCCTAACCTCAGAAAATCGACTTCATTAAAATTTATTTCTTCTTCAGAACTTCAGCAGTGCGACCTCTTGTTTTTATGTCTGCCGCATAACAGCTCTCAAAATCATATCGATAAGTTTATAACCCTTGCACCTAAGATTATCGATCTGAGCGCGGATTTCCGTCTGAAGAATGAATCAGAATACGAAAAATGGTACGGACATAAGCATGCCCGGCCGGACCTTCTCAACCGGTTTGTTTATGGCATCCCGGAACTTCATCGCGAAGAGATGAAAAAAGCCGACTATGTCTCAAGTGCCGGATGCAATGCGACTGCTAGTATTTTGGGACTTTATCCCTTATATAAGAACGGTCTTGTTGATGAAGAAAGAACTGTAATAGAAGTTAAAGCCGGTAGCAGTGAAGGCGGCAATAAGGTGAATGAAGGTTCTCATCACCCAGAAAGGGCAGGTGTTGTAAGATCTTATATGCCCACACAGCACCGTCATACTGCTGAAATATTGCAGGAACTCTCATTCGGGAAAAAGATAGATGTTCATTTCTCCGCTACTGCTATCGATATGGTAAGGGGTCTTCTGGCTACATGTCATGTATTCCTGAAAAATGATCTTCCAGAAAAAGAGATCTGGAAAGTTTACCGAGATGCTTACGGAAATGAACCCTTCATTAGAATTGTAAAAGAGAGCGAAGGAATTTACCGTTACCCGGAACCCAAACTCTTAAGCGGCACCAATTATTGTGATATCGGATTTAAGAAGGATGAATTTTCTAACCGGCTCGTTGTTATAAGCGCAATAGATAACCTGATGAAAGGCGCTGCCGGGCAGGCTGTTCAGGCTTTTAATCTTATGTTCGGCTTCGATGAAAGAACCGGTCTTGAATTCCCCGGTTTGCATCCGATTTAATAGAGCAATTTCTATGTGCCGGCTCCTATATATTAATTCAAAAAAAGAATTTCTGATGCAGGAATTTCTGCAGAAATTTGCGGTTATCGCTAAAGAAAGCAGGGAGTATCAGGGCCATGGCTGGGGATGTTCTTTTCTGAAAAACGGTGTATGGGGTCACTATAAAAATGTTAATCCTATCTGGGAGGATGACTTTTCATTATTTGGAAAGACCAGTCGGCTGATTGTTCATGCCAGAAGTGCGTTCCGGGACGAAGGAATTATTGTTGAAAATAATATGCCTTTCCATGACGGCAGGTATATCTTTATTTTTAACGGCGAATTAAGAGGAGTGAAAATTAAAGAGGAAGGCCGAATCGGCGCTGAAAAAATTTTTAACTACATAAAACGATTTGATAAAAACAATATTAAAGATGCAATTCTCAAAGGGACGGAAATAATCATAAAAAAATCATCCTACATTAGAGCTATGAATATAATTCTAAATGATGAAAATTCGGCCTATGTATTCTCATATTTCAATGAGGACGTGGATTATTTCACTCTCCATTCAAAAATTAATGATGATATGGCGGTCGTTTGTTCAGAGCCGTTCCGTGGTGAAACGGACTGGAATAAAATTTCAAATAATTCTCTTACGGAATTAAAATGTTTATAATTAAAATCGGCGGCGGTAAATCGATTAATATTAAGGGTATTGTAAACGACCTAGCAACTCTTAATGAAAAAATGATTATTGTTCACGGGGCAAATGCTTTAAGGGATGAACTGGCAGTCAAAATCGGCTACCAGAAAAAAATTGTTACCTCTCTCTCCGGTTACGATTCGGTTCTGAGCGATGAGGTTACTATCGACCTTATGATGATGGCTTATGCCGGAATTAAAAACAAACGGATTGTTGAACTATGTCACCAATCCGGAATCAATGCGGTCGGTCTGTCCGGACTCGATGGCAAACTAATCCAGGGTAAAAGAAATTCCGGTATAAAGGTTAGAGAAGGCGGGAAGACTCTTCTGCTAAGAGATTTTTCGGGCAAGCCGAAATCGGTTAACAGGGAATTATTAAATCTTCTTCTCGATAATAATTATACTCCTGTTATTAGTGTGCCTCTTATTGACGAAAATAATTTTGCGATAAATTCCGAAAATGACGATATCGTGGCACTCCTTCAATACGAATTTAAGGCCGGTAAAATTATTTCACTTATCGAAGAAGCAGGATTCTTGACCGATAAAAATGATCCTGCGTCTCTATTAACATCTATTTCCAAATCTGAACTTGAGGAAATGGAAAATAAGGTCGATGGAAGAATGAAAAGAAAAATTCTTGCCCTCCGGAAATTATTTGAAGCCGATGATACTACGGTGATCCTGTCGGATGGGAGAACTGAACATCCAATCATTGATGCACTAAATGGAAGGGGAACAACAATAAAATGAAAGACTACAAATCGCTTATCGAAAAGTATGAAGTAGACGTTTATCCCCGCAGGGATGTTGTACTTGTTAAAGGAAATGGTGCCCGCGTTTGGGACGATAAAGGGAACGAATATATTGATATGGCAGCAGGAATCTCGGTTGCAAATATCGGCCATGCCAACAAAATGGTTGTTGACGCTATCTCTGCACAGGCGGCAACTTTAATCACCTGCCCAAATACTTTCTATAATGATACAAAAGCATTGTTCCTCGAAAAACTCTTCTCAATTGCACCTGCTAACCTGACCAGAGCATTTCTTACAAACAGCGGAACTGAGGCTATCGAGGCCGCTATTAAATTTGCCCGACTTAATACGAAAAAGACCAAATTTATAGCTGCTATGAAAGGTTTCCACGGAAGAACTTATGGTGCTCTGAGTGCTACCTATAAAAAAGATTACAGGGAGGGATTTGAACCCCTGGTACCCGGATTTAATTTTGTGCCTTACAATAATTTTGAAAAGATTGCGGAACTCGCCGATGATGATACTGCGGCTATTATCCTTGAACCGGTTCAGGGGGAAGGCGGAATCAATGTCGGTCAGAAGGAATATTTTAGAAAAGTCAGGGATCTTTGCAACGAAAAAAATATACTCCTTATAATTGATGAAATCCAGACAGGATTCAGTCGTACCGGCAAAATGTTTGCAATTGAACATCTTGGCATTGAAGCCGATATGATGACTGTGGCCAAATCAATAGCAGGCGGTTTCCCGATGGGTGCTCTCCTCTGCTCAGATAAAATAAAAGTTGAAAAAAGTAAGCACGGTTCAACATTCGGCGGTAATCCTCTTGCCTGTGCTGCAGGTATTGCTTCCATCGATTTTATGTTAGAGAATAAATTGTGGGAAATGGCTGAATCAAAAGGGAAGTATTTTAAAGAGAGGTTTGATTCACTTCAGCTTTCTAAAGTTCGTGAATCGAGAATTATTGGATTAATGATTGGTATTGAATTGAAGGATAAAGTTCAACCTGTTCTACAGGAACTGTTGGAAAATAATATTGTTGCTCTGCCTGCAGGAACTACTGTCTTAAGAATGCTTCCTCCTTTAGTGATAGGTTATGAAGACCTGGACAGAGTATTAGAAGTTTTATCAAGAATACTAAAATAAAATTTCAGAACCGACGTTTATCATAACACGGGAATCAGATTCTTTGACTTTATAACCATTTTTGGCTTATTTTTCAAACCAAAATTAATCAATAAATGATATGATTCTTAACTATATACCGGTATTTCTTGTTCTGATTTTTGCAGCTGTCATTGCCGGTGCTATTGTATATTCATCCAGACTCTTCGGCCCTTATCGTCCCAATAAAATAAAGCAGCTTTCGTATGAGAGCGGCAAAAATCCGGTTGGAACAACACACGATCGTATTTCAATCAAATATTACCTCGTTGCTATGCTATTCATAATTTTTGATATCGAAGTGATTTTTGTTTATCCATGGGCAGTTCAGTTCAAATCTCTCTTTGCAGATTATGGACTTTTTGCTTTCATGCCAATGCTCGTATTTCTGATAGTACTTGAACTTGGATTTCTCTATATTTTTGCGAAAGGCGGTTTAAAATGGGATTAGAGGCAAAATTACAGCAGGACGGTTTCATAACTACCACAATAGATTCCATAATTGCATGGGCGAGAAAAAGTTCGGTTTGGCCTATGCCTATGGGAATTTCCTGCTGTGCAATTGAAATGATTGCTGCTGCCGATCCGAAATACGATCTCGCCCGATTCGGTTCGGAAGTTATGAGGTTTACACCCCGTCAATGCGATCTTATGATTGTTGCCGGTACTGTTACATATAAAATGGCGCAGGTTGTTAGAAGAATTTATGATCAGATGCCGGAACCCAAATGGGTTATTGCTATGGGTGCTTGTACTTCCTCCGGAGGAATGTACAGATCCTATAACGTTGTGCAGGGAATTGATCAGTTTCTACCCGTCGATGTTTATACGGCCGGTTGCCCGCCGCGCCCGGAAAATCTGATTAATGCTGTTATGACTATTCAAGCTAAAATTGCCAAGACTAAAGCCCGCGATTTTCAGGATCTGAAAACCGCTTAAATGGAAATATTTAATATCTGATATGGATTTGAAACAACTTATTATCGAAAAGATTAAAGGTAATTTCCCGGATGCGGTCAGTGAAACGACTGACTTCAGAGATGATTTATCCGTTACCGTTAAAAGTGATACTATTCTCGGCGTTGCAAAATATTTAAAAGAGGATAATGAATTACAATTTGAGATGTGCAAGGATGTTACCGCAATCGACTGGGCTACACGCAAGAACCGTTTCGCCGTTGTTTATCATATCTATTCATTTAAGCTGAACTTTAATCTACGGTTAAAATCTATTGTTGAAGTTGATCCTCCGGTTATAGATTCAGTTACGTCTGTCTGGCCCGGTGCCGACTGGTATGAAAGAGAAACATATGATATGTACGGTATCGTTTTTAATAATCATCCCGATCTTAGAAGAATGTATATGCCGGAAGGTTTCCAGTATCATCCCTTAAGGAAGGATTTCCCTGTCCTTGGAATTCCGGACAGTCTACCGTTACCTGAAAAAATTTAATTCTATGGATATAAGAACTAATATATACTCCGACGAGAAGCTGTTAAAAAAAATAGCTGAAGACAGAGAGATTATCATTGAAGATGCGCTCGATAATGAAATGATAATCAATATGGGTCCTCAGCATCCCGCTACACATGGTGTGTTAAGATTGGTTTTAAGGCTCGACGGCGAAACCGTGTTATCTGTTGTGCCTGAGTTGGGATACCTCCACCGAGGATATGAAAAGATGGCCGAAGAGATGAGTTATATAGAATATATCCCTCACACAGACCGTCTCGATTACACAGCAACACTCTGCAACAATGTGGCATACATACTTGCGGTAGAAAAACTTCTCGGCATCGAAGCCCCTAAAAGGGCTCAGTTCATTAGAATGTTGGTTGTCGAATTGTCCCGGCTTGCCGCGCATATGGTTGCTATCGGCACTTATGCTATGGATGTAGGCGCTGTTACTATGGTGATGTGGACTTTCCGCGAACGTGAGAAAATCCAGAATATTTTCGACCGTCTTGCAGGTGCCAGATTTACAACAAGTTATACGAGAATCGGCGGGGTTGCCTCCGATGCCGATGATGTTACTCTTAAAATGGTAAAGGAATTTCTCGATCAATTCCACAGTGCTCTCGATGAAATGGATAAACTGCTTCTTGGTAACCGTATTTTTATCGACCGGCTTGAAGGAATCGGTGTTCTTACAAAGGAGGATGCAATAGCTTTGGGTGTTACAGGGCCTAATCTTCGTGCATCTGGTGTTGAGTATGATATCCGAAGAGCTAAACCGTATCTGTTCTATAATGAAATCGATTTCAAGATTCCTACTTACAATGAAGGGGATTGTCTTGCTAGATATTTCCTCCGCGGCGATGAAGTAAGAGAAAGTGTCAAAATTCTATATCAGATTCTGGATAAAATGCCCGGGGGCGAAATAATTGCTAATGATCCGAAACATGCCCTTCCGCATAAAACTGAAATCTATTCTAAAATGGAAGAACTGATCCATGATTTCATGATTATTAATCACGGGGTTAATCCGCCGGCCGGTGACGTTTTCTTCTCAGCTGAAAATCCGAAAGGTGAACTGGGTTTTTATATTGTTAGTAATGGATCAGGACATCCCTGGAAAATGAAAATTCGATCTCCTTCGTTCTGTAATCTTCAGGCAATTGCAAAAATATGTAAAGGGGCAATGATCTCGGATGTTATTGCAATTATCGGCAGTCTCGACCCGGTGATGGGAGAAGCAGATAAATAATTAATAATTCTGGTCAGTTTCTTGCTCATACTCTTGATCCTGATCTAATATAAAATAAAAAATTATGGCTTTTAAATTTACTGAAGAAAATTTAGCGCGGATTGATAAAGCACGTAAGAAATATCCGACCGCACTCGCCGCAGTTATGGATTCGGTTTATATTGCACAGGAACAGAATGGTTATTTGAGCAACGAGGCAATGGAAGAGATCGCAAGTGTTCTTGGAATAGATAAAGTAAATGTCCTTAGCGTCGTGACTTTCTATACGATGTATCACACAAAGCCGATGGGTAAATATCATGTCCAGGTGTGCACGAATGTCTCATGTATGCTTAGAGGTGCTTATGAAATATGGGACCTGGTCAGGGATAAACTCGGACTCGAAAATATGCAGGTCTCTGCCGACGGGAAATACTCCCTGGAGGAGGTCGAATGTATGGGCGCTTGCGGTTATGCACCTATGATTGCAGTTAATGAAGATTTTTATGAAAACCTAACTAAAGAAAAAGTTGAAGAAATCCTGGAATCTTTAAAGTAATGGAAAGAATCGTACTGCCCGAAATAAAAGATTTTAATCGGATCGAAGTTTATCTTGCGAACGGAGGATTCGATTCCGCAAGAAAAGCTTTTGATCAGTCGCCCGACGATATTATCGATCAGGTTAAGAAATCAGGCTTGCGCGGAAGGGGAGGAGCTGCTTTTTCTGCAGGATTGAAATGGAGCTTCATGCCTAAGACCTCCGATAAACCGAAATACCTCTGTATCAACGGCGATGAGAGCGAACCGGGTTCGTTTAAAGACAGACAGATCTTTGAGTTCAATCCGTTCCAGCTTATAGAAGGCGCAATTATTACATGTTATGCTATTGGTGCAGGTGTGGCATATTTGTATATCCGAGGAGAGTACCATAAATGGATTAAGCTAATGCAGAATGCTATTGATACTGCATATGAACGCGGATACCTCGGCGAAAAGATGAAATCGGTTTTTAATACGGATTTTTCTTGCGATCTGTTCATTCATAAAGGTGCCGGCGCCTATATCTGCGGTGAGGAATCTTCTCTTATGAATTCGATCGAAGGTTATCGCGGATATCCGAGAGTTAAACCTCCATTTCCCGCACAGAGTGGACTTTGGGGCTGTCCTACAACAATTAACAACGTAGAAACGATAACAAATGTACCTCCGGTAATTTCAAAGGGATGGGAGTGGTTTTCTAAAATCGGCGCCCCAAAACATCCTGGCACATTGCTATATGGAATAAGCGGACACGTAAACAAACCCGGCGTTTATGAATATCCGACAGGTATGCTTCTGACAGAACTGATATATGATGTTGCAGGCGGAGTTCCCGGTGGGAAAAAAATCAAATGTGTAATTCCGGGCGGATCATCTATGCCCCCGTTACAAGGCGATCAGCTCGAAGGTGTTCGGATGGATGCCGAATCTCTGAAAGAAGCCGGTTCGGCGGTTGGTACTGCAGGAATTATGGTTATGGATGAGGATACAAACCTTCTTAATGTCCTTCTAAGAATCGCGCATTTCTATCATCATGAAAGTTGCGGCCAGTGTACTCCCTGCCGTGAAGGGACAGGATGGATGGAAAAAACTCTTCACAGGATAAAGGACGGATTTGGTACTTCTAAAGATCTTGATCTTCTTGTAAGTGTTGCAAATAATATTGAAGGGAACACAATCTGTGCCCTTGGAGATGCTGCTGCCTGGCCGGTTAAATTTATGATTACAAGATTCAGAGATGAATTTGAAAAGTATGTTAATATGGAATTCTCAATTCCCGTTCCCAATAAAGTCCACTCGATGAGGAATTCTTCAATACCGCTTGCCGATATTGATAAATGATTGCAATACAAAAAGAGCCCCGTAAAAGGGGCTCTTTTCTAATAAGTTTTTCAGTTCATGTTATTTGAGTAGAATCATTTTTACCGATTTTGAATAATCGCCCGCTTTTAATTGATAAAAATAGATTCCGCTGCTTAAGTGTGTAGCATGGTATTCTACTTCATATGTTCCCGGGCTCATTTCCTCGTTAAGCAACTGATCGACCTTCTTGCCCAGAATATCGTAAATAATTAATTCAACATGATATTTACCTTTGGCTCCGGAGGAAGGAAGTCCGAATTTTATCTTTGTAGATGGATTGAACGGATTCGGGTAATTCTGAGATAGCCTGAATTCATCCGGTACAATTAATTTATTTTCGAATACAGATACAGGTCCGGCTCCGGTTCTGAATTGTATTCTCTTACCCGGGAAATGAATTGCGGCGGTTTTTAACATTGAACCATCATGAGTTACTGGCGAAATTGCTGTCCTTGCATAGTAATCTGAATTCGGATTTAAATCGACTTTTGGTATGTAAGTTACACTGTATACGTTCAAGGCCTGCGTTACGGGATGACCCTGATCGGGACAGACGGATTCAATTGTTGGTCCAACAAATACATCGAGTGTAAAAGGGTCGTCGCCTATTATAGCAATATCCTCTGTCCGGAATTGGCAATTTGTTGGTATATCAGTATCTCCATCATGAGGATACTGAAATCCAACCGGGTTCGGAAACCATTGGTCATTAGTAGTAAACTTTCTGATCTGGCTCATACTATAAGTATTTCCGAACTGTTCTACTATCCTCCAATAATATGTTTCATTATCCTGTAATAAATCGGCAGGCACTGTAAATACCCCTGTATTTGTTGCTATTGAGTGGCTAAATGGGTATCCAACGTTCGGTGTAACTGCTTCCGGAGTTGTTCCGATGTAAAAGTCAACAGATAATGCGTTGTCTGGATCGTCCCAATAAAAATCCAATGGATTTCTTGGAATGTTGGTTGCATTATTACCCGGAGATAATAGAGTCGCTGCAGAGTAATCTGTTGCTCCGGTTATGAAATTAGAAATACTCGATGTAGTATTCCCGAGAGAATTACCATATACGATCGTCCAGTAGTATGTCTTATTCGGATCGAGAGGCCATGGATATGTAAATGAATTTAGTTCTTCCGGAGAAGATGAAAATGGAGGTGATATACTTGGATCCGCTTCAACGCTTGATGTCCCGAAAAAGACCAGGGTTTGAGTAACAACCGGTCTTACCCCTGTTAATGCCGGCTGTTCGAATGTCAAGTCAGGTGATGGGTTGGGTATTATACCGGTTTGACCGTATGTTGGTGTTTTAAGATATGCTGACCAGGGTTTGCCATAAGTACTGAATGTTTGAGTTATAGAATTGTTTGAAGTATTAATATCCTGTGAGAAATCGAGATAATACAGAACTGAATATTCCTGCGATGCCGTTGATATAAATGAACTGGAAAATGTATACTGCTTTGTTTCGCCCACTCCGATTGCACCACCCTGCATCGAACCGGAATAGACTGTGTTGCCGTTTTTGTCCTTGATAACTGCACCCAGATACCAGGAACCGGCTGGAAGTGCGGGTCCTATTGCGTTTTTAATTTCAACTGTTACGGGAAGACTCTTGCTTATAGGGTATTTAGTGTCCTTGGCGGGGCTTACACCTTTAACCACCTGCATATCGTTACCCAATAAAAAAACGGGTAAGAAAAAGAACAGCAACAATAATTTTGGTAGGTTTTTTCTCATCTCTGCGCCCTCATTTGTTAGCAGTTATATCTGAGGAGAAAGGAGATTTATATTTCAGATTATATTTCGAAGGTAATTGTCCTGGATTAATCTAATATTCGGTTTACACAGAATCAACCATTTTTTTCAAGTTAATGATCTTTGTCAATATTAATGTCCATCAATATTTCGATGAAATATATTTAATACATTCTTTAGCACCCTGATGATTAGGATTCAATCTTAGACATTCATAAAAATCCCTTCCTGCAAGTTCATATTGACTGATCATCATGAAGCAGTAACCGCGGTTAAATAGCGGATCAGGATAATCTGTATCGATTTTAATTGCTTCCGTTAAAATCGGTATAGCTTCCTTGTAAAAATTTCTTTTCATCAGAACTGTTGCCAGGTTATTTAGTGCTTTCGCATTCTCAGGTTCTATTTCAAGTGCTTTTATGAAATTCAGATGTGCATTATCATAATCACCAATCATGAAAAAGATATTTCCGCGGTTATTATAATACCTTGAATTGTAAGGATTAACTTTAATAGCCCCGTTGGAATAATAGAGTGCTGAATCCGGTTGATTTTTTAGTTGGAAAGCAATTGAAAGGTTGTTCAGAGCATTATGATAGTCGGGTGATTTATGAATTGCTTTCCTGTAGTAAAAAATCGCGCTGTCTATTAATCCCATTCCCTGGTATGTGTATCCTTTATTATTCCAGTACATCGGATTCTTATTGCTAAGCTCAATCGCCTTATTAAAATCTGAAAGCGCAGTCAAAAACATATTGCGGTCCCGGAAGGCGATTCCCCTGTGATTGTATGCGTCGGAATAATTTGAATCAAGTTTAATTGCCCGTGTGTACTGCTGTATCGCTTTGTCGTATTCTTTCTTTGAGTAGTAATATGTCCCCAGATTATTATGTGGAACCGGATTTAAAGGAGCGGCATCAATATTCTGCTGCCAGAGCGTAATACCGTCCTTCCAGTAATAATTCTGATTGATCGTCAGTATCGAAAAAGTAATTGTAATTATACTGAGAATTGTGAGAGGAACTATTACATTTTTTATTTTTAAGTTGAAGATTAAAGTTGATAGAATTAATCCGAAACCGATAACTACCGGATAAAGCCGGTATTCAAATATCACATACTTTAGGGGAATTATGCTCGATTCAATTGCAAGAAGAATGAAAAACATCAGAATTCCGAAACTGATCATCGGTTTTCTCTTTAAGAGGATAATTCCCGCAAATAATAGAATGATTAGAGAAATACCGCTTGCTAAAACAGCCGGTTCAAATAAAGAATTTGAAACCGGGAAGTGATAGAAAAGATGCTGATTAATTGGTACAACAAGTAATCTTATGTAAGTGATGAGTACCTGTAATTCCGTAAGGAAATAGTTATAGATTGAAGGAGCCTCAGACTGTGCGGGGATTCCCCGGGTAAAAAATATCAGAGCAGTTCCGGCAACAATAATTCCGGATAAGGTATAAATAAATTTGCTGCTTCTACTTTTATCTGATTCACGTAAAAATATTATTTCGATAAGAATTAAAGTGAGCGGAAGAGAGTAGATTATTTCCTTACTGAATATCCCCAGTATGAATGAAATAAATGAGATTAAGAAATAAATGTATTTAACAAGGTTGCCCGGTCCGGTAATCTGCAATAACCTCGCTTTCAAATAAAAGTATATTGCCAATATGTAGAACAGGATTGCAAGCGATACCATCCTCTGTGTAATGTATGTTACAACCTGTACCTGAACAGGATGAAGAGCAAATATCAGTGAAGTAAAAAGTGCTATCTTTTCTTTAAACCGAAGGATCGGTTTGTCATTGAAAGCATTCGATTTGAAAAGTAGTAAGATTAAACCGTATACCAGGAATGAATTTATCAAATGAAGTAAAAAATTCGTTAAGTGGTAATAGAATACGTTATAACCTCCTTGAAGAAAATTCAGAGAAAATGTTAGGTAAGGCAGCTGTCTGTTGTAAAAGGGGATTAGCCATCTGCCGGGGTCAGAAAATTTTTTTAGATACCCAATAGTCGGATTGTTCAGGATTGTGTGGTTATCATCAAGCTGAAATCCTGTTGTGAATGAATTATAATATGTTATTAAAAGAAATATTGTAATAATTAGGAATGGAGTGAGGGATTTAAATTTTTTAATAAATTCGCTCTTCATTTCAAATACTTTGCTATTTTTTTACCGGTTCTGAACTTACCAAGCATCCGCGGATCAAAAAGCGAAAACAACCCAACTGCAATTCCTATTAATACGAATGATTCCAGCGGATTTAAATTATAAAAGTATCCCGATACAAAATGAGCCCTCCAATGACCTAACCAGCCGGGTATTCTCTCTAGAAAGATTATTGTTTTACCGTCCATTTCTGTTATAGCCTTTGCAATAGGAACTGGTGGGGTTTTTTGGATATATCCTGTTGTAACCATTATTAGAATTACTGAAACAAGAACTGCAGTAAAAATAAATCGTTTTGTTTTGTAGAATTGCTTTGTTGCCGCGATATTCAGAGGCAGTCTGTGAAAGCCGTAATACATTAAAAGTCCGCCAATCGTTCCTATGGTATTCAGGAAAAAATCATTGAAATCTAAGTATTTGTGGCCTGGTGCGGTTATATAAAACTGAAAGACTTCGTCCAGTATACCGATCATTACACCGGCAAATAATATCCTGTTGTAATAAAAGTGATTTCTGCCAGGATCAAACGTCCAGCCGATCAGAAAAACCAATCCAAAATACTGTACAAAGTGAACATATTCTACTGCATGAAGACTGAATACCCGGTAAAAGTAATATACAAATATCAGATAGAGATAAATGAATAAAAAAGTATAAACCCTGTTATTCCCCTTAATCGCACGGTATAATACATAGCAGACAATTATAAGCACCAGAACTATACTTGCTTCTAAAGAATAATTCCTGGGAACGAAATCCCCTGTAATAGACTTTAATCTCCCGACAACCAGTGCGGTTACTTCAACATGAAGAAGAAAAGAAAAAAATACGTAAGCTAAGGTAAGAAGTAAAAGGAGGATGGTGATGAACTTATTTCTGTCCTTGAGCATCTGTAAGTTCAATGATTGTTCGAGATGGTGATTCAATATACAAAAAGAATTTCTTGCATATAACAATTTTCTGTCGACTGTGATCTATTCTTGAAACCGATACAATTAGTATAAAATATGTTGTCCTAATAGATAATAATTCCCATTTTACTCTAAGCCTAATAAAATTAATAGGTACACGAATGCAACGAACAGGATTTCATCCTCTTTTCCTCGCCGGTTTAATTGGTTCATTTATTTTCGGTTCATCTTTCCTTGTGGATCTCATTAAAGTCTATTTTGAAGATCAAAATATTTACTGGACTCCCGCAAAACTGAGCCTGAGCCTGGATGATACCGGAAATTCCTTCCAATTCTTTATCCAAAAAGAAGGATTGAAAAAGCTTGTCTCAAGTGAAACTCTTTATTTACGCGAAGATGAAGGAGTATATAAACCGGTTACCTTCGGGGATATAAAAATCCGTATGAACAACTGGAATGAGCAAAAGTCTTCTATACTTGGCAGGGCTGTATTTACCGGTTTCTTTTTCGGGAGTTCTATGTGTATGTTAATAATCGGCGCCGTAATAAAACGAAAAGAACTTCCTGTATAGATCCAAAATTCGGAGAACTTAAATTGAGAGATTCCGGCGAAACCTTCCGCTTGGTAGATCTCAAGTTAGCAGCCTGCAGGTTTACTCACATTGTCCGTTACTCCCGAACTACCGGGATTGGTTGGAGCCGCCAAAAGGTTTAAAATGAAGAAGGCTTTGAATACTCAAAGCCCTATTGCGGAGAGAGAGAGATTCGAACTCTCGGTAGCAGTTTACCCACTACGACGGTTTAGCAAACCGTTGGTTTCAGCCACTCACCCATCTCTCCGTGCTGAATCTTTCAAATTTGCATTGCGAATATAACCAGATTCTGAATAACTAAAAAATCTATAGGTGAAAAAATAATTTATACATAATTCGTGCGTTAATCCCTGCTTCCGGCAGAATTACTTTTACCCGTGAAAGATGATTCCTATGAATCCTGTTGAATATATTATCTATATTTAAGGAAAATGAGTGAACAAGATGATCGTTATTGATGCTGTATTGAAAAAATAAATTAAATATGCTGTATCCTGCAGTCGGCTCTTCAAATAAGTCAATCCTCTTTTGATCCGAGGCAAATTCACCCGATATACCGGCTGCCAACTGATCGAATTCATATTTGATGCTTATCTGACCCTTGAACGGCGGTATCTGTGGAAGTGGTTTCCTGCCTTCCTTAATAGTTCCCCTTGAATAACTGGCCGAAAATCCTAATGATATTCTTTCAAAAAATTTCCAATCGAATTGAAGTTCCATACCGTACAGGATTGCATCCACTCCGGTTGTTGCATAAATAGGAAGGAAGGTAGCATAGTTGATTTCACCTGTGTTTCGTGGAATTATGTAATCAGCAATATCATTGTAAAAAAGGTTGATGTTGTAATAGAGATCGGTAAATTTATGATAAATAAAAATTTCAGCGCCTAGTCCGCTTTCATCTATTAGATCAGGATTCCCGGTTTCATAAGAATAAGCGGCAAGATGCGGACCTTCGGAAAACAATTCTTCAATTGTAGGGACACGTGAGGATTTGCTGATATTTGCACCGATGTGAACTATCTTAGTCAATTCATACAGTACAGATAGAGAGGCTGAGTATGTAAAAAATTCTCTCTGCCGGATATTACCGATATTAGAAATCGGCTTTTCTCTTTCCGGTTTAATTAGATCATAGTTTGCTCTTATCCCCGTCTCAAATGTAAAACGGTTCATTGCAATAGTTTCGAATCCGAATAGAGCAATATTGTAAGATTTAGTAGGGGAAGTAAAGACGAATCCGCCTATTTCAAAATCTTTCATTTCACCTGAAAGACCGATTTTACCATTATCAAAAAAACCTAACCTGCCGTGCATTGCGTTGATAGAAATTGAATGATCCATAATTCTAAACTCGGATCCGACCCTGCCGCTCTTTTCAAATTCCTTATGCCTGTAAAGCTGTCCGCCGTATGAAAATTCCAATGTGTTAAACAATGAATTTTCGAAAATGATTTCAGTTATAAAACGGAACTGGTTTTTATATAAGGAAATATTTACACCTCCGGGATGAGCCCCTACAAATCCCCCTGGTATACCGTAATCAAGTTCGAACCTTCTGAAGGAAGTACCGATCCTGATATTGTCGTTTATGTATGATCCGCCTAATGATAAATTTGTGTTTGATGATCCTGAGTTTTTAAGATTTCCTTCCGGAGTCATTAAGTCATCTGTTTTTCTTCTGCTTCCTTCAAGGCGTAATGCAAAATTTTTATAAGGTATCTCAGTAATCAATGAACCGATATATCCATTGTTCGCCGATTCATAGTATCCTCCAATTGTTCCGAAAGGGGCATTGTGAACCTGCTTTGGTATCTCATTCCGAACAACATTAACCACCCCGCCTATAGTAACAGGTGTATATGTAAGAATTTTTGGACCCCGGATTACTTCGATCCTGTCGATTGAAAAAGGCTCTACCGTTAAAGCATGATCCGGAGAAGTTGCCGATAAATCGACGGTCTTTTTACCGTCTTCACTTATCATTACACGATCGCCTCCAAGTCCTCTGATTACTGGCCGGGCAGGTGCCGGACCCATCGAACGCATTGCGATTCCTGTTTCATTTTTCAATGTTGATGCTAACGTTAGTCCTAGATCCTTTTGAAGTTCCTTACCTTTAAGAACATTTGATAGTTCATAAAGATCCTGAAACTTTGAGACCGAGGATTTATCGGAAACAATTACTGTGGAAATCTCAATGGCCTTGGGCAGAATGTAAACTGCGAATATGGAACCGGAACTTTCACTGAATTTAATTGTGGCAAGAGTTTCTTTATAACCTACGTGAGTTACTTTGAGAGTATAACTGCCTTCATCTATATTTACGAAGGTAAAGTTTCCATTGGCATCGGATGTAGTGAATTTGTTATTGTATAGCAATTCAACAGCTGCATTAGGAACCGGTTTATTTGTTTCGGCATCTATTATAATTCCGCTCAAATTTCCTTTGTAAATGGTTCTGGCATTTACCGGATAATAACAGAAAATATACGCTGCCGCCACCATTATTATAACGAGGCTTATATTTCTTCTTTTCATTACAGTCACGGTAGGATTATTTAATCTCTACTGGAATTTTACCGGTCCGGTAATCGTTGTGACCCTCGTGCTCAATAAAGAATTCAATACGAGTATTTCCGGATTTTAATCCGTCGATATGGAATTCGTATCCGCCTTCTTCACCGGGGTGCTGATAAATTGAAAAGAGGTTCGGATCATCGATAGTCCACTTGAATTTCGAATCTTCCGAATCGGGCGGGTCAATCAGTTTTTCACTGCCGTCAAAAAATTTTACACTGAAATGATCGCTTCTTTTGTTTGTTTCTCCTTTTAACGTATCAGCTGTAACACCGCGTAAAATTTGGACAACCATTTTTCCGCTTGCATCGAAAATCGCCATACCAATAGCTTCAAAATGATCCTCTTCGGCAGATAAAGGATCTTCCTTGCATGAGGTTACTAATAAGAGTGTTAAAATAAAAACAAATAATGCTGACCTCGGAATAGATTTTACTCCAAACATTTTTCCTCCCTTTATATATTATTTAGAATTGATTAAGAATTGGAATTGAGTGGGGGAGCTCTTAAAAGGGAGAGGGAATATAATCGGGATTTTAATTCCCTGTTTAATTTATCTGTTGCAAGAATTTCGGAATCAATTCTTACAGACAATTCAGAAGTAATTTTGCCGATATAACCGGTCGCTGAAAATTGAAGTATCAGACAATTTGTTGCATTGTGGGAACTAGAATTGTGATAATGACTGAGAGTATTTTTTGAACTGAATATTTCTTGACCGGAAGAATAGAAAATTATGTTATGATAATGCGAAAAGCTTATAGCAAGCAGCCCTAAATACAATGTTAGAAAACTGCGGCCAATGTTTATTTTACTCTTTCCACTTATCATTTATATACTGATCTTACTCTAACTTATTATTTGTAACAATTGAGTGCTTCGACAAGTTCACTGGATATTAATCGTACGCTTAAAAATACCATCAAAAATATATAGTTTTTTTGCCCGAAAAGTCTATATTACATCCCGAAATTAACCAATATATGTCGCTAAATGCGGGGGACAGATTTTCGATGCACCGACTAATACCCCAATTACTCCTGTTAGTATTATTAAATTCAACTCTATTGGTTGCGCAGGTTGAAACAACAGGGAATTTGAGGGGACTGGTCACCGATTCCACTTCCGGCGAAGCACTTGCCTATGGAAATGTTTTTATAAAAGAATTGAACATCGGGGCATCAACAGATTCACGCGGATACTTTATGATCGGCTCCGTTCCCGCTAACCGGAATTTAACACTAGTTATTTCCTACCTCGGTTATAAAACAAAACAGATTCCTATCAAAATTACTCCTAATAAAGTAACTCATTATGACGTTAGCCTAATTCCGACAGGTGTTGAACTACAGACAATTGAAAAAATCGGGGAAAAGGTATACGAGAAAAATGATACGGATATAAGTCTTCAGAGAATAGTTGTTAGAGACCTAGAAGCACTTCCCAAAGGAGTTGAAACCGATATCTTTCGTTCAATTCAGTACCTTCCCGGTGTTCAATCCACCGGTGACGTCTCCGCCCGGTTTTATGTTCGAGGCGGTGCAAGTAATCAGAACCTTGTTCTCGTAGACGGCATTACAATATATAATCCTTTTCATGCGTTGGGACTCTTTAGTGTGGTTGATCCTGACATGATAAATAACCTCGAATTCTATAAAGGGGGATTTTCGGCGGATTTTGGCGGAAGACTCTCTTCGGTTATGAGTATCAATACAAAGGATGGAAATAAAAATAAGCTTGGTGCAAAAGCAACATTAAGTTTTCTAACGGGTAAAGCTCTACTCGAAGGCCCTATTCCGAATGGGTCATTCATCATAACTGGTAGAAAAAGCTATTCCAATCAGATTCTAAAAAAGTTTTTGAATGAAAAAAATGTTCCGGTCGATTTCTTCGACCTCTCTTTTAAAGCAAATTATTCAAATCCCGATTTTATTCAGGGAGGTAAATTCATAATCAACGGATTTATTAGCGGGGATAATATTCTGAATAGTGACCCCCGGGTAGAAGATTTTTCCTGGTCAAACAACCTGTTCGGTTTTAAGTGGTTCCAGGTCGGGGATAGCCCTCTCTTTTACGAATTGGGATTCTCATACAGCGGATTCCACGGTAAGGTTTTGCCCAAATCGAGCAATGTTAGAAACAGGGATAATCAGGTTGAAGATGTAAGTGTTCAAATGGACTTTACATATATGTTCGATAATAAGGATGAAATCGGTGTCGGATTCCTGATTAAAGAGTTGAATACAAAACTCTTCCTCGAAAATGCTCAGGGACTTCCTATCAATCTCGGAAAATCCGGTACTAATATTATTTTTTACACCAAGTATAAATTCCTTCAGTGGGAATCATTGGGTCTTGATGCGGGGCTTCGTTATAATCTGGCTAACCTCTCCGGAAATCCGAATACAATTTTTATGGAACCGAGAGTTAATTTTACACTCAGACTTAACTCACTAATATCGATAAAAGGTGCCTGGGGAATCTACAAACAGGAGCTGACTACCATAACAAATGAGAATGAAGTAATCTCAATTTTTGAACCGTGGATTATTATTCCTGATTATATGATCCCTTCAAAATCGACTCACCTTATCGGCGGACTTAAGTTCGATTTCTCCGAAAACTTTGCGATCGACATTGAAGGTTACCTTAAAAAGACAATTGACGTACCGATCCTCAATCAAGAAAAGACTTTTCCCTCGCAGCCCGATTTTGTCTCAACGGATGCCGAATCCTACGGCCTGGAATTTTTCTCGAGACTATCTTCCGGAATTTTTAAATTCACTACTTCATATTCTTATGCCCATTCATACCGCAAACTCAATAATCTTCTCTATTACCCGAAATATGATGTTAGGCACAGTCTCAACCTTACAATGGAAATCGATTTCGGAAATGGTTGGCTCTTTAATACAGCATGGATTTACAACTCGGGCCTGCCTTTTACAAAGATTGTAGGTTATTACGATAAGTATTATTTCGAGGACTTTTTTGCCGGATGGTTTGAGAATGATGCGAGAAGACCTTATTCAATCCTCGGTATTCAAAATCTCGGAAGACTTCCTCATTACCATCGCCTGGATATAAATCTGTCCAAAAAATTCTTCATTTATGATTATAATGTTGATGTCGACTTCAGTATAATTAATTTATACGACCGCAAGAATATATTCTATTTCAAGCGTGATACAGGCGAAAGGGTGAATATGCTTCCGGTATTGCCAACACTTACTATAAAATTTTCATTATGAAAAAAATTATTATCCCGATATTGTTAATGTTTATTTACTCCTGTAGCGAGAATTTTGATCCTTACGGCGAGTTAAAAGATAAGTATGTGCTGAATTGCATTATTAGGGGTGATACTACTTTTCAGACTGCTACACTATCCAGGACATATCTTGTTACAAATAATGATCCTTATTCAAGTACTATTGACCCGGCCGTCAGGAATGCTTCTATACGTATCTGGAACGGTGATTCTATTGTAGTCTTAAGAGATACTGTAATAGATCGGCCTCAATCCTCAGCTTACAAATATCCATACCACCTCTACTATACAAACAAGTTTGTTTTTACTCCCGGTAAGAGTCTCGATATTGAAGTCAGGCTCGAAAACGGTTCCAAACTTAGATCTCATACAATTCCGCCCGCACCGGTTCAATTCTCTTATGTAGAGAAAAATATTCCTTTCCGTAATAATGAGTCGGTCTACTTTGCCTGGAATGCGGGATTGACAGATCAGACCTATGTTACACGTATTTCAATTTATTATTATAAAAAAGTGAACGGAGTAAATGTTTTTTATAAAAAGGAAATCCCTCTCCGGTATGAAAATTTCAATGACCAGCTAGTCCCAATTTTCCCATCAGCGACAAATAATAATTCTTTAACTATTGGAATGGAAACAATTAGTGAAACTATGAGTTCATTATCGCAGGGAGATGAGAACAAGGGGAACTATGAAATAATTGCTGCATTTCTGGAAGTAATTGCCCTCGATAAAAATTTGAGCACATACTTTAATTCGACCGCCAGAAGTCTGGATGATGTATCAGTTAAACTGGATGAAACAGATTTTACAAATGTCGAAAACGGATTCGGAATATTCGGCATTTATCTTAGAAACACCTGGGTGGTTCCTTTTACTCCAACCTATGTAAGGTCATTCGGATATATTCCCGGATTCGGTACTGTTGATTATCCATTTGAAAACAGGATCGGCCGAAATGATTAAAAAGATTTTAATATTGCTGATCGCTGCTCTTCTATGGTCATGCGAAAAACAGGTCTATGAAGGATCTGTTGAACCGGAGGAAATTGAATCGGGTAAAATATTTCTGTTCAGTAATCCTCCAGGATTTAAAATTTATGTGGATAATAGAAATATGGGAGTTGTTACACCCGATACTGTTAAATGGCTCAAAAGCGGTACACATAAAATCACCCTTAAGAATGAATGGTATCTTTATGATACAACCTTTAATGTGAATGTCAGCAGTGACGTTATTGCCAAGATTAATATCGATCTTGTAAATAACCCAAATTACTTAGGAACTATTTCAGTTTCTTCCCAGCCGAGCAGTGCAGAAATCCTGATTAACGGTGCAAGTACCGGATTTGTAACTCCCAAAACCATTAATCGTATGACGCCCGGTTTCTATCAAATAAAATATAAGCGTTCACAATGCCGCGAGGATAGCGTTCAAATTAAAATCAGGGGCGGGGAGTTCATTGAAGTCTACAGGATTCTTGAGGACACTTCCCGTACTGTATGTTACCGTACTCATAATTCGGGAATAACAAGTAATATTCTGACCAAGGTAATAATAGATAATAACAATAATAAATGGATCGGTACTTTCAACAAAGGATTGTTGAAATATGACGGCAGGAACTGGATTCCTCATAACGATAATGGAAGACTTGGTGATGCACAGATTACCGATCTGCTGATGGATAGAAATAACCGGCTCTGGATTTCTACTACAACCGGACTATCATATTATGACGGAATAAACTATCAAATTCTAACTTCTAATCTTCCTTCGAATACTGTGAATGCACTTGAAGAGGATAAAAACGGAAATATCTGGATTGCTACTTTTAAAGGCCTCGTAAAATATAGTAATGGTTCATTCCAGGTATATAATATTTCCAACTCTCCGCTTTTAGACGATAACATTATGAGTATTGCTGCTTTGGCGGACGGATCGATTGCAATCGGAACTTCTATTGCCGGAATTTATTTTTTGAATGGTAATGAATGGAAATCATATAATATAAAAAGCATGTTCTTCGATGATATGCTTTCCAATTTCACAATAGACCTGATTCAGGATTTGGAAGGTACTATCTGGGCTTTTGTGCAGGGTGTTCCTTCTGAAGGTACAAGAAGTTCAATTCTGAAATATCAGAATGGATACTGGGAAAAATTTACGCTGCCGCTTCAATTCCCGGTAGAGGTTGTTTCCTTTAATATCGATTTATCAAATACACTCTGGATTGCCGCAACAACAGGTCTTGTAAAATATTTCCCTTTAAAAAGTGCGCGCCTCTTTAATACCCCCGATTATAATTTCTACGTTAAGCACACAACATCAGCCGCGATGGATAAAAACGGCGATTTGTGGGTGGCTACTATGGGTGGGGGAATTATCAAATTAAAAAAGAATAACTACTAAATTCCTACCGACTAATCGGCCGGAGAAACTTAATTGCACTGAATCCCTGATTTTTTATTTGTCCGAACAAAAAAAACTTTTTAAGTTTGTCATACCAAACGGTCGGTATATGAGCGAAACCAAAGAATTTATATTGAATACAGCATTTGGTCTCTTTCTGCAAAAGAATTACAAAGAAGTTACAATGAAGGAGATAGTCGATAAGACTGGTCTCTCCAAGGGAGCATTCTATCATTATTTTACAAGTAAAGAAGAACTTTTTCGGGAAGTCATCGAGACAGTTTATTTCAAAAATCTTGTAATCGATTTCAAGAAGATTAATGCAGAATCTCTGAAGCAATTCTATACGCGGTACCTCGATTATATGATGGATAACTTCCAAAAGATGCGCGAAAAGCTGATGCTGCCCGAATCTTCAGTCAATATTAATTTCATTACTATCCTGTTCGATGCAATTAATCTCTTTCCTGGCTTCAGAGAAGAACTCATTAACGCGCTCCGGGAGGAACTTGAAGCGTGGACATCAATTATTAAAACGGCACGCAGCAAGGGTGAATTTACTTCACCTATGACTGATGAACAGATTGCACGGATGTTCATTTATTCGAACGACGGTATAAGTCTTCGTCTTTTAATCGAAGGAAAACTCGATAAAATCAATTCCGAAATGCTTACTCTATGGAATAATTTTTATGAAGAGCTTAATAACTAATCTCTTTTTTGAAACTAATAAGAGGAAAGAATCGTCTATTTATGCGTGTTTTGCAGAATATTTTATTAACCAGAGTAAAAAAATCATCATTCAACTTCAATTAATCAGGAATGAAAATTGAATTAACAGAGGTAAAATTTATGATAAAACGAAAAATTGTATGGATCTTATCGGGACTCGCATTATTATCGACTCTGACTTACGGGCAGGAAAAAAAGATTGTCTACTTATCCTGGAAAAATGTTGTCGATTTTTCACTGAAGGAGAATTTATCCCTTCAATCGAAAAAACTTGATTACGACATTCAGAATCTGGAAACGTGGAAATCTCTTTCATATTTTCTACCGTCAATAAGTTACCAGGGCATTGTTCAGAAGAATATTGAATTGCCTGTATTCGTTTTTATGGGGCAGAGGTTCGTAGTTGGTACACCATATAATTTCCAGCATTCTTTGAGTCTTACTTTACCAATTCTTACAGGCGGCAGCAGGTGGTTCAATCATCAGATTCAATCAAATCTGAAAAAATCCCTTGCCGAGGAACTGAAAGGTAAAGAGGAGGAGACGGTTCTTAATGCTGTTCAGGCTTATTATGCTATCATACTCTCGGGTGAGATAAGGAGTACAGCGGAGGAAGCGGTTAATGTGGCCGCGCAGAATCTTGAACAGGTTAAAAAATTCTATAATGCCGGCACTGCTACCGAACTCGACCTTCAGAGAGCCAAAGCTCAATATTCTTCTACACTCCCTATGCTTGAATCGGCAAATTCCAATTTGAGACTTTCCGCTCAACGTCTCAAAAGTTTATTGAATATTCCTCTTACTGACTCTCTTGTAATAACGGATCAGCTGGAGAGGACCGAGTTTCTGAATGAGTTTTCAGGAAGTTCTCTGGAAAACTTTAAAGAACTTTCAAGAGAGAACAGGAATGATATAAAAGCACTGAAATACCAGTATAACGCGGTAAAGGATGGCGAGAAAATTGCGCTTGGCCAGTTCAGTCCGACTGTAGCCATTGCTGCGAGTGTGGATCATGCCGCACCGATGGATAATGCCAAGGTAACCTGGTCGGATTATATCCGTTCTAAATCCCTTACGCTTTCAATCTCATGGCCTCTATTTGAAGGAGGCAGACGAATTCTCGATTATCAGATTGCTCAGATCAGAACCGATCAGATGAATCTTACGGTAAAACAGGTTGAGTATGCGGTTGATCTCGATATTGAACAGAGCTATTACGGCTACAACGAAGCTTCAAAAAATCTGCAAAGTCTGAAAGATGCTCTCGATCAGTATAAGGAAAGTCTTAGGATTTCGAACCTGCTATATTCGCAGGGAATGAGCAATCAGCTCGATGTTCTTAACGCTCAGCTTCTCTACACTAAGAGTAAAAGCGATTACCTGCAGGGTATCTTTAACTACAACATTAACCAGCTCGCACTTTTAAAGTCGGTTGGTTTACTTGATAAAATATGGAAATAATTACCGAGGATAAAATGAATACTAGAAAATTCTTATTTCTCTTTTTTGTTTCGCTCTTCGCGATCTCATGTACTCAACAGGAGGATACGAGTGTCGAAAAATCCGTCCCTGTTAAAATCTATAAAGTTCAGTCCGAATCAATTTCAAAGTATATTCGTGTTACAGGATCTATTTCGGCGGAAGAGGATGTTATGGTGCTTAGCAAGATTCCCGAAAGGATTGTAAAGGTCTATGTTAAACCGGGTCAGAGAGTTGCTAAAAATCAGATACTGGCCGAACAGAAAAATGATATTTTAAAACAGGGACTCGATATAGCCGGAGCTACACTTAAAACTGCCGAAGCAAACTTTAGAATGACCAATCAGGATTACGAGAGGATGAGCAGACTCTATTCCGAAAAAGCAATCAGTCAGCAGCAGTTCGATCAGATTAAAACCGGAAAGGAAACAGCAGATCAGACTTACAATCAGGCAAAATCGGGCTACGAGCAGGCTAAAGAACAGTATGAAAACAGTTTTATTAAAGCACCGTTTGACGGTGTGGTTGCAGCAATTTATGTAGAAGAGAATCAAACCGTTAATATGGGACAGCCGGTAGTGCAGGTCCTTTCACCTTCGCGAATGAAATCCAAAGTCTACCTTAGCGGAACTGATATTCATTATGTTAAAACAGGTCAGAAGGTTCTCGTAAATGTTCCTACGCTTCCGGGCGTAAATTTTAACGGAGTTGTTGAAAAGATTAATACTGCTATCGATCAGATGTCGAAATCTCTCGAAGTTGAAATTAATCTCTTATCAAACGATGGAAGAATTAAATCGGGTATGTTTGCGGAATTTATGATCCAGACGGATTCGAGAGAAAACAGTATGGTTGTCCCTGAAACAGCACTGATTCCGCAGACAGAAATAATCATAGATAAGCAAACCGGATTGCAGAGACTAATAAAGAAATTTTATCTTTTTAAAATTGATAACGGATTGGCAAAGATGGTGGAAGTAAAAACAGGAATTGCAAATAACGGTCAGATCGAAATTACCGGCGGACTGAATATCGGCGATTCAATAATTGTTGTCGGGCAGAATATTGTTAAAGAAGGTCAATCAGTTAACGTAATTGAATAAGGATATTTAATAAAATGCTATTAACAAAATTTTCTCTTAAAAGGCAGATTACACTCTTAATGATTTACGGCGTGATAATCTTTTTCAGTTTCTTCTCATTCTCTCAATTGAAAATCGATTTCTTCCCCGATATTACATTCCCGTTTGCCGGTGTTATTACAAGTTATGTCGGTGTAAGCCCGGAGGATGTCGAAAATCTGATTTCACGACCTATTGAAGAAGCTGTCTCTTCCGTTAAGAATATCGAAAAAGTCAGTTCGCAATCTTCCAAAGGTACTTCAATGGTCATGCTTGAATTCAAGTATGGCACGGATATGAATATCGCGGAAAATGATATAAGAAAAAATCTCGATTTTATAAGGGATTATCTCCCGGCTGACGCAACTGAGCCATTAGTATTCGTTTTCGATCCCTCGATGATGCCGATCAGCTATCTTACTATAAGTTCTCCTTATCTCGGCCCGGCCGAATTAAGAAAATTATCCGAGGAGAAGATTGAACCTTTACTCGAAAGAGTTAATGGAGTAGCTTCCGTTCAAACAATGGGCGGGCAGCAGAGACAAATAAATGTAAACATTAATCCGGTCCTTCTTGCCTCATACAACTTATCTCCGAATGATGTCCTTCAGACTGTTCAGTTCGGAAGCGGATTACAACCTGCCGGTACAATAGAGACAACAAGCAAGACGTATAACCTTCGTGTGATGAGCGAGTATTCCTCTCTCGATCAGATTAAAAACACTATCGTTACTTATCGGAATGGTATACCGGTATATCTCAAAGATGTTGCCGTTGTTGAAGATGGCTTCAAAGAGAATACTAATGAAGTAAGGTCCGATTACGGTGCAGGAATTATGCTTGTTATTATGAAGCAGTCCGACGCAAATACGGTTTTGACAAGCAGGCATGTCAATGAGGCAATTCCGGATATTATTTCAAGACTACCCCAGGGAACAAAAGTATCTGTGATGTGGGATCAGGCCGAGTTTATTCTTAAATCGGTTAATAATCTTAAGAATACCGCAATAATCGCATTCGTTCTTGCGTTTATTGTAATCTATTTTTTCCTCAGGAATTTCCGCGGCAGCTTGATAATGGGAATTTCAATTCCTGTCTCTGTAATTACGACTTTTGCCGTTATGTTTGCCGCAAATCTTACACTTAATATAATTTCGATGGCTGGTCTCGCTCTTGCGATCGGTATGCTAGTAGATAACTCAATTGTGGTACTTGAAAATATATACCGCCACAGGGAAATGGATAAGAACCTTTATGAATCTGCGGATATTGGTACTCAGGAAGTTGGTATGGCTATTACCTCATCAACCCTAACCACAGTTTCTGTATTTCTCCCGGTTCTGTTTGTACCGAATATTACCGGTCAGTTATTCAAAGATATGGTCCTTACAATTACATTCAGCTTATTAGTATCGCTTGTCGTTGCTATTACTCTTGTACCTCTTATGTCGGCAAAAATTCTTCATATCGAGGTTAATAAAAAGGAGAACCGCTTTTCCAGGTTTAAAGATAGAATCGGCCAATGGATCTCAGATCTAACAGAGAAATACAGATTAATTCTTCACTGGTCGCTGAACCATAAAAAAACAGTGATGTTCTCTGTTACTGGATTATTGATACTTTCTATTGGACTGGCAACTTTACTCGGCGGGGAATTTCTTCCGAAGTCGGACCAGGGATTGATAAATGTAATTCTCGAATCACCTTCGGGAACACCGATAGAACAGACGAGGGTTTATGCTTATCAAATTGAGGATATTATTAAGGATGTAGTCGCAAAAGAGGATTTTGAATCGGTCTCGATTTTTTATGGTGAGAGGGAAGGGATTGGCGCATTTGGAACAACTTCGAGTACGCTTGAATTGTTTCTAAAACTGAAACCGCGCAGTATAAGGCAGAAATCACAGTTTGAAATTCAGGATAGCCTAAGGAAAAAATTTGATCTTTTGCCTGGAGTGACCTACATATTCCAGGAGGGCGGTGCTTTTACAACGGAGAAAGATATTGAGGTAAAAGTAATAGGATTTGATGTGGCGGGCGCAAAGGCGATTGCCAATGAATTTAAATCGAAAATGGAAAAGGTTGAGGGTCTCGTCGATATTTCTCTCAATACAAAAGAGACAACTCCTGAACTTCAGGTTCATTTGAATAAAGATCTGCTCAACTTCTATAACTTATCGACTGTACAGGTGGCAGGAAATATCTCTACTGCAATTCAGGGAAGGGTGGCATCCCATTACAGAGAACAGGGTGATGAATATGATGTCTATGTTCGGTTCGATAAGGAATACAGAAACAGAAAGGAATCTCTCGAACAATTAGAACTAGCATTACCGTCCGGCGGCAGAATAAAATTGAAGGATGTTGCTGAAATTACTGAAGAGCAGTCGAGCCCTACTATTTTCCGCGAGAATCAGAGCCGCTATGTATCAGTCGGATGCGGATTATCCGGAATCGATCTTTCTGCTGCAGTTGACCGGATAGAAAGAATAATTGAAGAAACTCCGGTCCCGTCCGAATACCAGGTTTTGATTGGCGGTACGGCTGAAGATCAGCAGGAAGCGTTTTTCTATTTAGCTCTTGCGTTCCTTGCTGCTATAATTCTTGTCTACATGATAATGGCATCTCAATTCGAATCTCTTGTGGATCCTTTGATAATTATGTTTACGGTTCCTCTTTCAATCATTGGGGTTGTTATATTTCTTGCTATAACAGGAACAACATTCAGCGTTATGGCCCTGGTAGGTGTTGTCATGCTGGTAGGTATTGCGGTTAATAACGGAATTGTTCTTGTTGATTATATCAATCAACAGCGAAGAAAAGGAATGGAATTGCTGGAAGCTGTTGAGTTCGGCTGTAAAGCAAGAATGAGGCCGGTACTAATGACTGCTTTAACTACAATTCTGGGTATGGTTCCCCTGGCAATTGAAATGGGAGAAGGCGCAGAAACATGGTCTCCTCTTGCCAGAGCTGTTATCGGAGGGCTGTCGGCTACAACTCTCTTAACTCTTATTGTTGTTCCGGTAGTTTATGTAATATTTGAGCATGCAGGCGAAAAAGTGAAAAACTATTTCAGAAAGAGAAAAGAAAGAAAACAGAATTAAAAGCTGAATATCTGTAATTAATAGTCTTAGTTAATCGTGAGATCAGCTAAGACTATTTTATTTATCCAATCAACTTATAAATAGTATCAAGTAATGTCCCATCAACCCATTTCACAACTGCAACTATCCGCTCTTTGTCTATTTTCGGTTTAGCAGGGGGGCCGCCGCAAATTTCATAAACTTCCTTCTGAATCTCTTTAATTGAACGGATCGGAAGTTTTGAATTCTTTGTAGCTTCGATTAGATCTTTTCTGCGCGGATTAATAGCAATCCCCCTCTCGGTTACAATTACGTCTATTAATTCACCTGGTCCGCAAAGTGTGGTCACTTCATCAAGTATAACAGGAATCCTGTCCCTGAAAGATGGGACGGCAAGTATAGTGCATTTAGAGAAGAGGCAATTCTGCCATCCTCCTATTCCGTGCAGCAGGTAACCATCGGAATGAGTTACAACATTTGCGTTGAAATTAATATCAACCTCAGTAGCTCCGAGAATGGCCGCGTCAACTATTGATGCAAAATTCCCTTTACTGTGATAATTGTAGCTTGTAAACGGAGTTGTCATAACATGATTCGCGTTATCACGCATCGAGATCACGGCATCCAGATCGAAAGTCTGGCCGTCAAGAATATAATCTGCTAATCCTTCCTTTAGTAATTCGACAAGGTATTTAGTTGAACCGCCTCTTATAAATCTCGCCTTCACACCTTTTCTTTTCATAATCTCTTTAAGGAAAAGAATTACCGCAAGGTTTATACCGCCGGCTCCTGCCTGATATGAAAATCCCTCCTTAACAATTCCGGCCTCATCCATAAACTTTGCGATGTATTCGGCTATTAAGAGCCGGTCCGGGCTCTTAGTCATTTCAGTTGTTCCGCTCACTATTTTAGAAGGATCGCCGAGAGAATCGACTTCCACAACATAGTCTACGTTATTACCCTGAATCTGCCATGGAACACACGGGAAAGAAACCAGGTTATCTGTTACAACAATTACTTTATCCGCATACTCGGAATCCGCGAGAGCGAAACCGAGTCCGCCGCAAGCCGATTTGCCCTGCACACCGTTCGCGTTTCCGAACGGATCGGCAGTTGGCGCTGCTATTACTGCTATATCAATATGAACTTCACCGTCCTGAATCGCCTGGTACCTGCCGCCGTGAGAACGGAGTATTCCCGTTCCCTTCATCTTACCTTCACTTGTGAATTTACCGAGAGGACCGTTCATGCTTCCTTCAATGTGGTGAATTGTGCCGTCGGTAAGATACCGGAGCAGATGAGAATGACAGGGGAATGAGGCAGACGGAAACCATCTTAAGTTTTTTACTCCGAGTGAATGTGCGGCATCAAAAATATTATTGGCAATTGTATCTCCGTTCCTGAGATGGTGATGAGTGGAAATTGTCATCCCGTCTTTTAATCCTGCTCTCTTTAGTGCCTCTCTAAGATTTTTTACAATCTTATTTCCGTCCCCGGGATAATCTGCACAGGATTTTATTGAAGGATTTGCTCTCCTTCCGTCAGGTTTATGTTTACCGATGCCTTTAAAAGGAATCTGCTTTTGGCCATTAACCTCGATAGGAACAAATCTGTCTGCGGAGTTTTTTGTCAGTTTCATCTTTTTAGTCAATAGTATTGATAATAGTTTGGTTTTCATATTCAATTGCTGTCAGCCCAGTTGGTCTTTAATAAACCGTTTAATATTGCGAGTTCAATTGTATGCCGGGCTCTTTTAACAACAGGTGCATCGATCATCTTACTTCCAAGAGCAACAACTCCAAGTCCTTTTTTCTCGGCTTCATTAAACGCTATAATAATTTTCTTCGCACGTTCTATTTCTTTTTCTGTAGGTGCAAACGCCTCGTGAACAACCTGAACCTGACGGGGATGAATACAACCTTTGCCTTCGAATCCGAGTGACTTTGCTTCAATAACACTAGCTCTCAGTCCTTCCATATCATTAACATCCGAGAAGACCGTATCAATTGCCTGTATACCCGCTGCCCGGGCGGCGTTTATGATTGCAGAACGTGCGTAAAAACTCTC
Source organism: Melioribacteraceae bacterium (assembly GCA_035362835.1). Lineage (NCBI taxonomy): Bacteria > Pseudomonadati > Ignavibacteriota > Ignavibacteria > Ignavibacteriales > Melioribacteraceae > Melioribacteraceae bacterium. The sequence continues at coordinate 44,002 of DAOSDY010000006.1, read as the reverse complement.
CTTACCTTCCATAGTTCTTTCAACTCCCAGATCAGCAGTATAATCTTCCAATCCGACTGCGAGCGCGCAAACTTTATCGGATGCTGTTGCTATCTCAAATGCTTTTACAACACCGAGTGCGCTCTCAATTATCGGCATAAGAAATATTTCGGAATTTATATCCCTGCTGTTTTTAATAAGGTTGATCTCATCCTCTACATCCAGGACAGTTTGAGCGGATTCGCACTTGGGAATTAAAATAACGTGAACATTATGAGGAATAACGTAATGGAGATCATCAAGTCCCCGCGGAATCTGATTTATTCTAACCATCCTTTCGGCGCCGTAAAAATCAACTGCGCATAATGCATTCCTGACAAGAAATTTAGCAGCATCCTTTTCGGATGGAGCAACACTATCCTCAAGGTCAAGAATTATTCCGTCGGAGTTATGAAGCCCTGCGTTAGGATAAAACTTCGGTTCATTGCCAGGAAGGTAGAGCCGGCTTCTTCGTAACCTGTCACGTGATGACCCGTACAGATTTTTTTTATTGAACTCCGGTAGGAATTCTTTCTGATCCTCCGGAAAGAGTTTTTTATAAGCCGCTTCGAAACGGGCGGCAATTGTAAATGGAAGTGCTCCATAATCAGTTGTCTTTATTAATGCATTCTTAAGACCGAAGAAATCGCTCATCGTTATCATAAGATCGTTAATAGTCTCGCCGTACATAGAATCAACTTTACTTTGGAGGGACGATTCAATCCCGCCCGATTTTGTTAATTCTATCTCGATATAACAATCGGATCTTACTTTATCTCCTTGTTTTCCCGCGCCTGCTCTTTTTAAGTTTTGCATTTTTCACCTTTTTAACAGAATAATTTTTTTTCTTTACCGGTTTCTTCTTCAACACCAGAGAATTCATAAATTTTTGAACCGGAAGTATTTCACAGTTAAAGATAATCTCTTTAATCTTCTTTTGCTCTTTTGCATTTAATAACCCGGATGAGAGCGCTATAAATTTATTGTCGAGGTCTTCCATCAACATCGGTTCACGCGGATCACCTTTCGGATATTCAAGGTATTCTGAATATTCTCTTCCGTCAATAGTTCTTATTTTAACTTTCGACGGCTGTTTGGCTGGGAACATCTTTTCGAATTCCAGAGAAGCTTCACCCTTGATTTTATCGATCACATTCCATATACGCGGGTCTTTCAGCTTTTCGTCGCTGAAGGATTGAGTTGTGATTTTACGGTCAACAATAGCTGCTGCAATACAGTATGGAAGTGAATGATCGGCTGTCTCCCTGGATTCCGGTCTGTATTTGTGAGGATCGAAAAGTATGTCGCATGCTCGCGCAATTGTTGTTACTGTTACTCTGTCAATCTGATCATAATTTATATCGTGATTAATAATGGTTTTAAGAGTGGCTGAAATATGAGTATGTGTTAACGCTTCGGTGGGGAAGGCTTTCATGCTGCACTCAAGAATTTTCCAGCTTTTTCCTAGACCTCCTGTTAGAGCATCAATATCCCAGCTCCATTCGGATTCTCCTTCGCGGCCTTTCATGATTACCGGTTCCGGTTTTTCCTCTTTAGCATTCCAGCCGCCGAAGCAATCCATGAATCCTTCTTTACCTTCGAATACTTTTTCGGTACCTGAATAACCTCTCTTAGCCATCAAAGCAGCAAAGACACCGCTCTGTACAGCCATCGGATCAACTGTATTCTTCATCATTGTCAGCCTGCCGGCAGTGGGGCATCCGATGGTATGATTATGAGAACCGCTTATTCCGATTGCATTTACCATCTGATCGACATTCAAGCCGAGTATTTTACCGGCAACGATGGGGGATACGAATTGAGTTAAAGTTGCATGGTGCCACTTCCGTTCCCGTATTCCCGGTTTGGCAAATAAGCAGAGTCTCTGTTCGAATTCATAGGCAAGTACAATCGCAACAATTACATCCTTCATTGTAGCGCCGACCATTTCCGCTGCCGATAACGCGGCTGGTATTATATCGGATGGATGCGAGGGATCCTCTTTCCAGTAAATATCATTGAAATCGAGTGAACGGATCATTAAAGAATTTACTAGAGTTGCATTCACTGCAGGAATTTTATCACCGAATGCTATTACAGTGGATTCTTTTCGTCCACCGGTGTTTTTTAATATATCCCGGATGATGTTTACATCTTTAGTTCCGTAAGCTCCGAATGCACATCCTATGGAATCGTATAAATATCTTTTTACTTCATTTATTACCTCTTTTGGTAAATCTTCATATTTCAGGTTAACTGCAAACTCAGAAATAACGCGCGAGATGGACTTCTCCATTGTGGTTATCCTTATAAATTAAAATGTGAAAAAAGGTTATTTGTTCTGCCAGTTGGTTTCGAAAATCTTAGGAAAGTTGAGGAAGGGGAAAAATTCTCTTTCTGTATTTATTCTATCTGCAAGCATTAACAATTCAATTTTTAACTGAAACAAAATTATTCTTTTGCCGGCTCAAAAGCTATTTGCTAATCACAAATTCGTAAAGAAACACTAATAAATATGATATAAAAAACGATTAGATAAAATGTCTTATGATTTTTTATCAGCTTAAATTCTTCTTAACCCAGTTTTCCAATCCGCCCGAAACAATAAGCTCCTGAGCTGCAATACCAACCGGATCAATTGGATATTCTGTTCCATCGGCAGACAAAATTGATTTAGCAAAATCAATCACTGCTCTAATACCGGTTTTTACTGTTAATTTTTCTGTACCGAATTTGCTCTTTAGATTTTTAATAAGTTCAGGACATTCTATTAAAAGATACCCGTTGTTAAGCGCATTTCTTTTGTAAGTTTCATTGAATGAACCTGCAATAACAAGCTGAATTCCTTTATATTTTAATGCGGTTGCTGCCTGCTCTCTCGAACTTCCAGTACCGAAGTTAAATCCGCCTGCCAGCAGGTCTCCCTTTTTTACGATTCTTCCAAATTCAGGATCATAGTTTTCCATCACTACTGCCGCTTGCTGTTCTGGCGTCATATCATCCTGGTATGTGTATTTGCCGGGGTAAATTCCATCTGTGTTAAGATTATCCTGATGACAGAATATAAGTTCACCTTCCAGTGAAGAGGGGAATCCATCAATTGTCTGAACCGGTTCTTTTACCGAAGAGGTTCTTGAATTGATCTTAATCTCACCAATTAAATTACCGTGAGGTTGAGTGTAATCATAAGTAATGAAGCCATTCAGTGCGGAGGAGGCAACGACTGCGGGAGAAGCCAGATATGCCTGTGCATTCGGAGATCCCATTCTCCCCTTGAAATTTCTGTTTGTTGCAGAGATTCCCACTTCACCGTCTTCTAATAGTCCTGTTCCCATTCCAATGCATGGGCCGCATCCCGGCGGAAGCGGAATTGCCCCTGAATCGAGTAGTGTCTGCCAGTCGCCCCGTTTTTCACTTTCGGACTGCACTTCACTCGAAGCCGCAGCAATATAGAATTTAACTCCTTCGGCAATCTTCTTACCGCGTAAAACTTCAGCGGCTTCTGCAATATCATCAACTCTCGAATTCACGCAGGATACAAGATAAGCTTTCTGGATTTTCAGCTGTTTGTCTTTTATCTCTGAAACCGGGCTCATCGTCTTAACCGTGTTCGGACCGGATACGTGAGGTTCCACACTGGTTAAATCGAATGTTAGGACTTTTGCATAGAATGCATCCGGATCAGGTTCCAGTTCCGGAATTTCATTCTCCAATTCATTAATTCTGATCTGGTTCATACGCGGATGCTTCCCGTTACCATCTGTATCTGAAGGAACTCCTTCCAGACCCCGTGAAGCTACTTTACCGGCTCTCTCTTTCAGCCAATTAAGAGTCACATCATCAATCGGGAAGAGACCTGCCATCGCGCCCCATTCCGTAGTCATGTTGGCAATGGTTAATCTCTGGTCAATCGACAGAAATTTTACACCTTCGCCTGTAAATTCGATTGCATGATTCAATACTTCGTCATGATTGAAAAAGCCGCACAAGGCGATTATCACATCCTTGCCTGTGACTCCTTTATTCAGATTTCCCTTTAACTCAACTTTTGCAATAGGAGGGACCTGCCACCAAGTTCTTCCGGTGGCCCAGATTGCAGCGGCGTCGGTCCGGACTATCGGAGTACCGAGGCACCCTAATCCGCCATACATATTGGAATGACTGTCAGATGCAACTACCATTGTACCAGGCCATGCATATCCTTCCTCGCACATAATCTGATGACCAATACCCCGGCCTGCGGGATAAAAATCTGCACCCATCGATTTAGCAAACTCTTCTATTTTTCTGTACTTGGCAAGGTTTTTTTCATCTTTATTCTGGATATCATGATCGAGTGTGCATACAACCTGGCGGGGATTAAAAAGTCTTGTTGCACCGATGCTTTTGAATTTCGGAATTACCGCACCTGTATTGTCGTGCGTCATTACATAAGCCGGCTTTATTGATATATAATCACCCGCGTGGATTTTCTGATTATTGTGTAATCCGTAAGCAAATTTCTGTGCGATTTTTTCAATTAAAGTCTGGTTCATTCAATTCTCCGTTAAAGGTGAAATATCATATGGAAGACGAAAATTTAATTTGAATACATTTTTAGCTTTTTTAACAGCACAGCGAAAACACGATTTAGTAATTCTCCGATTTTAATTTTATCCCAGCAGCAACAATATTCTTGAAGCAGGGAAATTTCATTTTGTGAATCAATCCTTACTCTCCCCGACTCACGCTTTAAAAGGTTCAAAAGAAACGAAATCCGCGTGATGAACAATTATCGATTCAACCGATCTTTTTCCGAGATCCCCTTCTTTAGAATGATATGCTATGATATGAAGAACTTCAGGGGGTAGACCGAAACGGTCGGCAATTGCAACTCCGCTGAAAGGATGACGGAGAAGTTTCCCCGCATGGCTCGTAGTAAGCTTTCCGTTTACTTTGTCGTATTCTATAAGTTTACCCACGTCAATTAAAATTGCGCCGGCAATCAGATAATCCATGTTAATAGTAATCGAATTTCCGAAATTCTCTTTCATTCGGTTAGCTATTTCTACAGCTAATTGAACACAGGTTCGTTTATGATTCATAAATGATACGTTGCAATCCGTAATAAGAAGTGAGAAAGGAATTACTTCGAGATCTTCCGGTGTAAGGACTGAGTTCTTAATTGCGTAAACCCATGCGTTCAGCGTTTTTTCTCTTAATGAATCGTCTTTAATCAAGTTTAATTCCGGCCAGAGTTTTTTAACTTCTTCAATTAACATTTCTTTTCCTTTTATTTAGCGGGGATAGTTTCACTATTGTTTTTTCTTAATACCATATAAGCCTGATAAACCAGTATAAGTGCAAGAACAAAAAGAAGTACAGAGATCAATGAAAGGACATAATTATTGCTATTGATGTTTGTATAAAAAAGAGTAGCAAGCGCCGTTAAAGTTACGGCGAACATAAAGATCATCGGGTAAACAGTAAATGAATAATTGAGTTTCATATTGGCAATCCAGACAGTAATTGCCAGTAGAGCAATTGCCGCTAATAACTGGTTGGCACTACCGAATACCGGCCAGATCGACATAGTCTGTCCGCTGAATGTAAGAGCCGCACCGAATGCTACCGTTATTGTTGTTGCAACATATCGGTTCCTAACTAAAATACTTTGCTCTTTTTTATCTTTGACTTCAAAGAATTCCTGGAATGAAAACCGGGCCAATCTAGTTGCAGTATCTAAGGTTGTAAGTGCGAATGCGGACACTGCAAGTGCGGCAAAATTTGTTGCAACTTCCGTCGAAATTCCAAGTAAGGGAATATTATGTATGAAGTTTGCAACTCCTATTGAAAATGCAGCTACGGCTCCTTTGGTCTCAAGGAGTTCAAGAAAATGCTGCTGATCTAATGACGCAACCGATAATAAAGCAAGCACTGCAAGTATCCCTTCAATAAGCATACTGCCGTAACCTACAACTCTTGCATCTTTTTCCTTGTCAAGCTGTTTGGAAGTTGTTCCGCTACCAACTATTGAATGAAATCCGCTGATTGCACCACATGCAACGGTAACAAAAAGAGCAGGGAATAGAAATCCTAGTTTGTCAATGTTAAAATTTGTTACCGGAGCCAGGTGTACTTCCGGCATTGTAAAGAAAAGTCCAGCTATTCCCCCGATCATCAGTGCATATAAGAAAAATGAATTAAGATAATCCCTTGGTTGTAATAAAATCCAGACAGGTGTAACTGATGCAACAAAAATGTATCCGATTAGTATATAGATCCATACCTGGCTGCTTAATTGAAGGGGAAAAATATTCCCAAGGTAAATGCAGAAGAAAAGAAGCGCTACTCCTATAACCGATGATAACCATAACGGCGCTTTGTACCTGTAAACGGTAAGGCCAAATGCTACAGCTAGCAGAATAAAAAGTAGTGAGGAAGTGCCAGAGCTGGGAATGCTTGCGAATGTACTCGCAACAATAAGCATGAAAACCGCAATAACCAGAATTAATGTGGCCCAGGCAAAGAGAAGAAATAACTTCTTGCCGTTATGACCGATGTAACGGTCGATAATCTGCCCTATCGATTTTCCTTTGTGGCGGATTGAAGCTACTATTGAAGTATAATCGTGAACGCCACCGATAAATATTGCGCCGAAAATTATCCAGACATAAACCGGTATCCATCCGAAACTTGCCGCGATTATGGGGCCAACTATCGGACCCGCTCCGGCAATCGAAGCGAAATGGTGGCCAACTAAAACAGGTGTCTTCGCCGGGCAGTAATCCACACCATCGTACATAGTGTGGGAGGGTGTCTGGTTTTTATTATCGACGCTTAACTTGCGGGTTATAAATCCTCCGTAATAACGGTAGGCAAATCCGAATGCAACCATGGCAAAAAGAATTATTATTATCCCGCTCATGGAATTTCCTCTCTAATTAAATTTTGAGGAGAGATATAAAAAGCTATTGGAACAACTATTTATGCTTACTACACCTCTGCCTCATTAAAATGTCGGATTAAAGTTTCGATATTACTGCGTCTGTCATCTGTTCTGTTGTAGCGGCACCATTTTTAAAAACATCCGGACCGCCTTTTAATTTCATCATATCATATGTCCTTACTTTTCCTTCTTCAACAACGCGTGCGATTGCATTTTTTATTCTTTGAGCAATTTCATTTTCGCCAATATGATCGAGCATCATTACGGCGCTCATGAACATCGCAATCGGATTTACAATTGATGGAGTGAGCGTCTCGTATTTAGGCGCGCTTCCGTGTGTAGGTTCAAATACTGCGTACTGATCCCCCAGATTTGCGCTGCATGCAAATCCGAGTCCGCCTATCAATCCGGCAAATCCGTCGCTAATTATATCCCCGAACATATTCTCGGCTACTATCACACCGTATTCCTCCGGATTTTTGGTAAGCCACATCATCTGTGCGTCTATATTAGTATCCCATAGTGCGATACCGGGGTATTCCTTCGAAATCTGTTTTGCAATTTTAAACATCATTCCGGATGTCTCTCTTAATACATTCGGTTTTTCGCAAAGAGTTACATTCGTATAGCCGTATTTTCTGGCATATTCAAATGCCGCCCGGATTATTCTTTCGCTCGCTTTCCTGGTTACTATTCTCGTTGAGATTGCCATCTCTTCACTGGGTACATCCTTAAAAGCTTTCATCTTTGAGTTAGTTTCAAATGCATCGCGGACTACTTTGGGAGGGTTGGTCCATTCAACTCCTGCGTAAAGTCCCTCTGTGTTCTGTCTGAAGATAACTGCATTTACTAAAGGTTCTTCGAATCCCGAACCCGAATCCCGTCTTATAAAATTGAGAGGATTACCTTTGAAAGAGATGCAGGGACGGATGCAGATATCAAGATTGAATTTCTGTCTCAGTGAAACAATTGGTGAAAAATAGACATATCCTTTACCTTGAAGTGAGGGATCGAGTTCTTTTTCGGCCGCATCCTTCGGTTTGCTTGTAATTGCTCCGAAAAGAGCAATCCTGTGTTTTTCAATTAAATCGATCGTCCTTTGCGGTAATGCGTTTCCTTCCTTGCACCAGAAATCCCAGCCGATATCACCCCATACATAATCTGCCTTGAAACCGGCAGCTTCCAATAATCTTATTGCTTCCGGTAAAACTACTTTTCCAATACCATCTCCTGGAAGTGCGACAATAGTTCTCATTATTTATCCTTATTGTTTAGAAATTTGCATCTGCAACTTAGAGACTAAAGGGTTATTTGGCAAGCAATTCCGGAAGGATTAAAAAGCCTGTTCAAAAATTAAAGTCGACCTGTAAACTTAATTTATTGTCAAGCGGACCATGAATTTCCATATCGCCGCTTCCCAGGCTGAGTTTATCCGGCTGATATAATTCGGAATATTTGAATGATATGGAGAAACCCCAATTTGTTCTGTAACGGATAAGCAAATACCACTTCATGCCTTCTCCGGATAATGCCGGATTGGTCATCTTCCCGGGCAGTTCGTTTTCAAATTGATAGATACGTGATAAGTATGAATCGGTCCTGAAGAAAATTAACCGGCAATCTATGTTGAGATCAGTAACAGGAATTAATCTTATTTCCTGAAAGAGAAGGTAACCTTTTTCCGAAATGTGAAGCACCGGGACTTTTGCACTAACGAATTCAAAACGTGTTTTTATTCGGATTCTATTTTCGGTGCTTAATTCAATCTCTGTTCTGATATTAGTATTTATATTTCTTATAAGCTGGTATCTGTTCTCAATTATCTCGTCCGAATCCTTACTCTCCCTTTTGAATTTAATCTTCAGTTCCGTGTTCGAAAATATTTTGTTCGTGTAGTAAAATAAGAAGTCGTTCCCGGTTGAGGAAAATGGGTAATTACGCGAAGCAACCGGAAACCTGAATTGGTCGTAATAAAGATTGAAGGTACCGTAACCGGTTCTGACCCGTATCCCCGTATAAAAGCCCGATTCATTACATGCATTTTTCTTTTCACCAAAACTGTTTGCGTAGATATTGAAATAATCTGAAGGAAAATTTCTGTAGGATATCATAAAGGAAATATTTTTATCAATGTAAATCTGTGCCGAGAAAACCGAAGTGATTGTTTTTAATTCTGAAGCTATTTCTCCGCTCACTAACAAGGGCGAGAACAGAGTTGAAAAATAAACTGACAAATAATTGAATCTTCTTCCAGGAAGGTTGAAATAATTATCGCTTCTAAAAGGATTACTGTAATTTGAATTATAGAATAAAAAGCCGAGGCTTCTATCCTGATCAAAATTAATATCAATAGCCGCACCAAAAATTTTCTCGTTTACCTTATCCTTTTTCTTTAGTTCTGTTTCTGTCCGGTGGTATCCGTCATTTATTAATGAAGATATATTCCCGGTAATTGTGTCTATAGAGGCATCTTTATTGAGAGATGAATAAAAAGGTGTTATGAATAGAGGTCCCAGTTTTATTGAGGCGGTTATTCCTCTGAAGAACTGATTTTCATCGGCGCTTGAGTAGACGCTCCCGAAACTTCCCCCACGTGAGAATGTCCCGGTTGCCTGAGTCCCTTTGCTGAATGCGTATGGTCCCCATAATGCAAGACCCTGACCGAAATTCAAGAGAAAATCGCCTGCGATTATCTGGTCGAAGAAGAGAAGGTTATTTACTCTTACAAAATATGAATTAAAATCGTAAATCGATTTTTCACCCGGATCTTTTTCAATCAGTATTCCAGCGTTAAACCTGTTCGACCCGTTTAATCTTAACCTGTTATATATTTTTTGCCTGGGACCGGGAAACTTATCCGACCGAAAACCATCGCGTAATTGAAGATCCTGTTCAACCCTGAATCTGTAAATCAAATTCAGATCAGTAAACAGATTTGATATATTCTCAATAATTGAATTTCTCTCATCTGTTGAAAATGTTATAAACGGACTGATCCTGTCTATTATTTCCAGATCTATCCCATCAATATTTCGTAAGTCATCCAGATTGTTTATACATCCTTTTAATTTCCTTGCTTTTATAATCGAAGCGGCAGTATTGATGTCAATAAAGGGAATGTTAACTATATCCCCGATAGTTGCTTTATTGATGTCGATTCTGTTTTGCATTAAATATTCTATTGTATCATAAATCTGCGAGTCCTCTATGTCTATTGTCGCTTCTTCAAGCAGTTCGCCGATTATATCTTCATTACGGAGCGAATCTTTTTGCTGTGCAATTGAATTAATTGTAATTAACAGAAGAAAAATTATGAAGTGCAAAAATTTCATTATAGTTTATTTTAAAAACTTACTATTATCCCGAATTGATGACTGAATCCCAGTTCCGGATGTGAAATGACCGCATATTCTGCCTGTACAAATGAATATTTAATTCCGAATCCTCCTGTAAAAATATCCGGTTCATTTGAAGCTCCCAATCTCAGCATCAGAAAATCTATAAGTGAAATCTCGGCGCCGAAACTAAAAGTCGGATTATAGTGGAGTTCCTTTCGAAGGTTGAAATAAAATTTTACATAGTCATTTGTCTTATAACCGATTCCTGAATTGAAAGTAACCGGAATCTGATCTTCTTCTTTACTTATCGAACTGCGGGTAATATTTTCAACAAGTAAACCGATCTTAATAGATTTCGATAATTCTGCGATGCAGCCTAGATTAAATGTAAAGACACTATTGGAACCGTAATTTTGAATTGAGAAATGATTATAGATTGATGTTAATCCAATGGAAATATTTTGTGAAATATTTTTACTGAAACCGAATGCTAAATTTGTCTCTCTGTATAATTCGAATCCATAAATTATTGCACCTGCGCTTAAAGACCCGAATTGGAAATTCTCTGAATATGCACAGGAAGCCAATGAAAGTTCACTCAGCCCGAATAGGGAAGGCGAATAATAGAATCCAACCACCCGTTCTTTTAGGAAAGTTAATCCTGCAGGATTGTTGAAAACAGAGAATGCATCGGTGCTGAATGAAATATCCGAGTGAGATAGAGCAATTTGACGGGTGCCGGGGTGGTACTGGCTGAAACTTTGGGACCAACTAACGAGTAAAAAAAGCAATATAATTAATTGCCTTTTCACGGATTGAAATTTAAATGATTGTAATAAATATATCAATTACATATTTTGAAAAAAACAAAAGTGGTTTTTATGAAAAAATTCATCGCCCTGGCAGTCATTTTACTCGTGTTTGCTCAAAAAGTCTACTCACAGGAATTGGATGCTACCGTTAATGTAACTTATGAACAGTTGCCTGTAGCTGCAAAAGACAGATTGATTAATTTTGCGACCCAGGTAAGGGATTATTTGAATAATAACAAATTTACACGGCAGAACTGGGAAGGAGATAAAATTAAATGCAATTTCAATATTTTCTTTACCGGCTCGTCGGATGAACTCTCCTACAGTGCTCAGATCGTTGTCGCCAGTCAGCGCGTCATTGAAGGAACTCCCCGAAGCTCACTTATGCTGAATATTATGGATAACGGCTGGAACTTTAAGTACGAAAGAAATCAGGCAATGTATTTTAATCAGACAGATTTCGATCCTCTAACCAGTCTGCTCGATTACTACGCTTATATTATAATCGGTTTCGATCTCGACTCCTATTATCGCCTCGGAGGTTCCGAATATTTCTCTAAAGCTCTCGATCTTTGTGTGAGAGGCGCCAGCAGCGCTTTCTCGGAAGGATGGCAGACTAAAAGTACAGCCTACAACCGCCGAGGGCTTGCCGAAAACCTTCTTAATGCAAAGTATCAGCAGCTACGCCAGGATATTTTTGATTATCACTACAACGGGTTGGATATATTTCATTCGCCTGAAACTAAAGCTGAAGCACAGACTAATATTATAAAACTGATTCTGAATCTTGAAAAAGCAAAGGAACAGATCGATCCCAGAAGTGTATTTCTTAAAGTTTTCTTCGATGCCAAGGCGGGCGAGTTTGTTGAGTATCTGAAGGATTATTCCGATAAGAATATTTTTAATATCCTAAAGAAGATCGACGCTTCGCATATTTCAAAATATGACGAGGCATTTAAATAGTTTTCTGGTTAATCTGAGCGGTTAGACAGGTATTTCGTAGATCCGGTATTTCTTGTAGATCTCGCCGTTCATCGTCTCGGCACCTCGGTTCATCATATCGTTATCTTCAAGAATCCAGCTAGCTTCGCCAAGAAAAATCCCATTCATTGCGGCACGTTGAACAATTTCCCAGTAAAAAACCGCATCCAGACCCCGTTTCTGATATTCGGGAATTATCCCGAGAGTTAGGATCCTTGACCATTTAATTTTTTTCTTCTGAGTTAGGAGTTTAATTATACCGAACGGAAATAGTCTTCCGTTCATCTGTTTAAAAATATAATTGTAATCAGGCAATACTAATGCGAAACCTACTATCTTATTGTCAATTTCTCCAAAAAGCAGAAGAGAGGGTTCAACAAGCGGTTTCAATTCTTTAGCCATGACATCAATCTCTGGATCTGTCATCGGCACAAATCCCCAGTTTGGAGCCCAGGCATTGTTGTAGACAAATTTTATTTTTTCAATTTCTCTTTTAAAATCCTTCATAATGATCGGGGAAATTTTAATTCCTGATCTCTTCTGTGCAATTTCAGCAACGCGTCTCAGTTTATCTGAACCCGTTACTTTTTGATTTTCGAGCTTATATGCATAAAGATCCTTTGCCTTCTTTAAACCGTAATTCTCACAAAGTAACGGATAGTATCTTGGATTATAACTCATCAGAATACGGGGCTCGTCATCAAATCCCTCAATCAACATTCCGTATTCATCGTTGGAGGAAGGATTTGCCGGCCCGCGCATATCGGTCAAGCCTCTCATTTTCAGCCAGTTTCTTGCTGCATCAAAAAGGGAGTCGGCTACCGACTGGTCATTAATCGATTCAAAAAATCCGAAAAATCCGACTTTATCATTATGATATTTATTATGAAGATCGTTTTTAATAGCTGCAATTCTACCCACCGGTTTACCGTTTCGTCTGGCAATAAAAAACTCAGCTTCAGCATGCTGGTAGAATGGGTGGTTGTTTCTATCAAGGATTTTTTTTCTGTCGTAAATAAGAGGCGGAACCCAATACTTGTCGTCTTTATAAATCTGCCAGGGGAATTTGATGAATTCAAGTAGATCTTTTCTTGAGGATACTGTTTCGATATGAACTTTATCCATAAGTCCTTTTTGAGGGGGCAGATCTTCAAGTGATCTGCCCGCGGAATATTTATTGGATCAGACCGAGTTCTTTACCGATCTTTTTAAATGTATCGATAATATAATCGAGATGCTCATCTTCATGTGTAGACATGTAGGATGTTCTCATCATTTGTCTTCCCTGCGGTACTCCGGGAGATATGAATACATTGACAAAAATCCCTGATTCATATAGCATTTTCCACATCGTAAATGCAAGTTGGTCGTCACCAACAATTACTGGAACAATTGCAGTCCTTCCGTCCGGTACATTGAAACCGGCAGCTTGCAGCTCGTTTCTTACTTTTGCGGCATTTCTGATCAATTTATCAACACGCCAGGGTTCCTGTTCCAATATATCAAGAGCGGCAAGAGCTGCGGCAACGGAAGCTGGAGTTGGCGATGCGCTGAAAATAAGTGCAGGTGAATGATGTTTAAGATAATTTATAACCCTTTCAGGTCCTGCAACAAAACCGCCTAAAGATGCAAATGTTTTGCTGAAGGTTCCCATCGTCAGATCGACTTCTTTTTCTAAATTGAATTCGCTTGCGGTGCCTCTTCCTCCTTTGCCGATTACTCCGACTGAATGAGCATCGTCAATCAGGATTCTTGCATTGTATTTTTTTGCAAGAGCAACGAGATGAGGAAGGTCCACAATTCCTCCGCCGGTACTGAAAACACCGTCACTCACAACTAACTTTCCGGCATCGATCGGAATCTTTTTTAGAACCCGCTCAAGGTCGTTAAGATCCATATGTTTGTACCTTTCGAGACTCGCTGTTGCTCCCTTGGCCATAATTTGTCCGGCCACAATACATGCATGATTATCGCGGTCTGAAATAACATATTCACCTCTTTGCACAAGAGTAGGAATAATTCCCTGCGCAGTCTGATACCCGGTACTGTATAGTAGAACGGATTCAGCACTGAAAAATTTTGCAAGTCTTTCCTCAAGTTCAATATGAAGATCAAGTGTTCCCGTTAAATACCTTGAACCCGAGCATCCTGTCCCGTACTTCTCAATTGCTTTTAATGCGGCTTCCTTTACTTTCGGGTGAGCAGTCAATCCCAGATAATTATTTGAACCGGCCATTACAATTTTACGTCCTTCTATCTGAACAACCGGACCTTCATTTTCTTCGATTGGTCGGAAATATGGATAAACTCCCAGAGCTTTTATATCATCAGCCCGTGTAAATTCATGACATTTATTGAATAAGTCCAATAGCCCTCCGGATTATTTTTCGTCCTTAATTTTTTATATCTTAATGAAAATTATTTAGCAGGTTTTGTAAATAACCTTAACAATATAAACAAAATATCTAATTTAATAGTAATATGAATCCAAAAATTATTTCTGTTGTTACTGGGGCCTCAGGTTTTGTAGGAAGTCATCTCGTCGATAAACTCCTTGAACAGGGTCACCATGTTAAATGCATTTTAAGGAAAACAAGTTCAAAAAAATGGCTGCAAGGTAAGAATGTTGAAATTATCGACTGCGGACTTTTTGATAAGGAATCTCTTAAAGAAGTTCTTAAAGATGCTAACTACCTTTATCATGTTGCGGGTGTAGTAAAGGCAAAAACTAATGAAGAGTATATTAAAGGAAACGTGGAAGCTACCCGAACTCTTCTGCAGGCCCTTGTAGAAATTAATCCCGGTATAAAACGGGTACTGATAGTAAGCAGTCAGACAGCATGCGGCCCGTCTCTCGACGGTAAACCTTGTACGGAAACAACAAAGGAGCATCCGATTACACGTTACGGAAATAGCAAATATTCTCAGGAACTGCTAGCCCGTTCTTTTATGGATCGACTTCCAATAAGTATTGTACGCGCTGTTGCAGTTTACGGTCCGAGAGATACGGAAATCTATCTTGTATTTAAGACTTATCAGAATGGTTTTATGGGATTGATCGGATTCAACAAGAAGCTCGTTAATCTTATCCATGTAAAGGACCTTGTGGACGGAATGGTTCTGGCTGCTGAAAGTGATAGGGGAATTGGACAGACTTATTTTATCGGTTCCCAGGAGTACTACGATTGGATTCAAATAGGAAATGTAATTTCAAAAGCTATGGATAGAAAGGCTCTGATTATTCGTGTACCCCACTTTTTAGTTTTTACAGTTGCTGCATTTGCGGAATTTTTCTCCCTATTCAGCTCTAAAGCTGCCACTTTTAACATTGAGAAAGCCAGAGACTTCGTTCAGCAATACTGGACCTGTGATGTTACCAAAGCTGTGAACGAAATCGGATTCCGTCAGAATATTTCTCTGGAAGACGGAATTAAGCAGACTGTCGATTGGTACCGCGAAGTAAAATGGCTTTGATTCAGTCTCCTTGAACTGTAATAAAGATGGGATTCGCATTGATCGCAATCTGAATTACCGAATCCACCGGCCGCCACCGCTACTCCGGTTATCTTTGATATCTGGTTTGAAATACGGCACTCCAGGAATTTTTTCTTTTTCAATAAAATGAAGATTCGTTTAATTTCTGCCGACTTGTATGCGGTCAGGTGATCGATGTGCCAGTGCTTTTTTTTCTTTTTCCTTAGATGCCTTTCAATTCGTTGCTTCAGATTCTTTTGAGCGCTTCCCGTATAGTAATAATATCCGGATTTGAAGATGCGTCCGGCATATTTTTTTATCCCAATTGAAAAGCTCGATGGGGCATAGATTTCCAAAATATATACGCCTGAATTATCAATTGTTTTTTGCACCTTCTTTAATCCAGGTTCTTATTCCGGTTATCTGATTTTTTGTTAATGGTCTGTATCCGATAGGAGGCATCGGAAAAGCGCTTTTAGCTTCGATTGACCAGATGAGTTTACTGTTATCCGGTAATCCGGGTGCTACTACTAGGAAATCTGAAGTAGCTTCTGCGTGGTTTATAAGGCTGAGCCCTCCGGCTCTATCGATTGAATTGTGGCATCCGGCATTATTGCATCTGGCATTAAAGACCGGCTGAATATACTGATTGAAGCTGACATTGCTCGAAGGAATTGTTATCGAGTCCAAATCCTCCTGATTTATTGTATCGTCACAGTTATTAAAAATCATCAATGATATAATAAAAGAAAATATGATTAATATTCTATTCTTCATATTCTGTTTGGAATAATTAGCTCCATTTTTATGTCAAACATAAAAAGAATTTACCTATATCACTAATCCAAATCTTTTTTCACTTAAATAATTATTTTATCTTTCACCGGTATATTCAATAAAGGTATCAGATATGAAATCAATAAAAATTCTTTTAACCGTTTTATTTATCTTTTGCCTTTCATCATTATTAATGGCTCAGGATCTTCTTCAGTCGGGACCTATGGTGGGTTATTCTTCAATGCGTGAGGTTGGCCTCTGGGTACAGACCAGCTCTGCGGCCAAAGTAAAATTTGCCTATTGGAATATTAATTCACCGAAGAAAAAATATTTTACCGACGAATTTTCAACAACCAAAACAAACTGGTTTACTGCAAAATTAATTGCAGATCAGCTTGAACCGGGTCAAAAGTATAATTATCAATTGTATATAAACGGTAAACCCGTTAAGAGAAATTACGACTTGAAGTTCCAGACACAAAAACTCTGGCAGTGGCGTGAGAATCCACCGGATTTCAGTTTTGCAACCGGAAGCTGTTTCTACGTTAATGAAACTGTGTATGATAGACCGGGAAGGCCATACGGCAGCGATTATCAGATTATGACGAGCATCTATAAAAAAAATCCAGACTTCATGATCTGGCTGGGAGATAATTTCTATCTGAGAGAAGTTGATTGGGACTCCTGGACTGGAATTCTAAAGCGTATAACTCATACGCGTTCTTTGCCGGAGTTACAACCTGTTCTCGGCTCGATGCACCATTATGCGATATGGGACGATCACGATTTCGGTCCTAATGACAGCGACAGGGGATACTATCTTAAAGAGAAAACACTCGATGCCAATAAATTATTCTGGGGTAATCCTACATTCGGATTTAGCGGAAAAGAATCGATGACTACTTATTTCCAGTGGGGAGATGTCGATTTTTTCCTTCTGGACGGGAGATATTTCAGAACACCAAACAACCGTAAAACCGGTAATAGAGAACTCTTGGGGGATGAACAAATTCGATGGCTAATTGATAATCTGATTTCTAGCAGAGCACCATTTAAGATAATTGCTGTTGGAGGACAGGTTCTAAATCCTGTTGACGATAAACCGTTTCTCGAAACATATGATAAATATCCGGAGGAGAAAGCGAAATTGATGGCCCTTCTGGAGGATGAGAAAATTGAAGGAGTGGTTTTCTTAACAGGTGATAGACATCATTCCGAGCTTACAAAACTGCCTAGAGAAAATTCTTACCCGCTTTACGATTTTACAATTTCCTCTTTAACTGCAGGAGTATCGCCGGGTAAAGATGAAAAGAATTTCCTTAGAGTACCGGGTACTCTGGCTGACCAGCATAACTTTGCGGTATTCGGTTTTTCTGGTCAATCGAAAAACCGTCTTCTCAAATGCACAGTATATGATTCAGACGGAAAAGAACTCTGGAACTATTCTATTAATGAAAATGAATTGAAGTATAAAAAGTAATAAGAATGATCCCGCTTTAAGCGGGATCGATGGTGGAGCTAAGCGGGATCGAACCGCTGACCTCTTGAATGCCATTCAAGTTAAAACTTCATTTTTGAGCTATTTTCAAGGCGTTTTGAGGCATTGTGCCCTCAAGTGTGCCCGAAATTACATCGTTTATTCGATTTCCCAGCCGCATATAGTCTGCCTCTAAATAGTACTTCTGTGTGGTCCTGATATCTCTGTGCCGCGCTAATTTTTGAATATCGAATAACGACATACCCGAGTTTGCAAGTCTTGAAAGAAATGTTTTCCTCAGTTCATGTATAGTGTAATGTTCTAATTTTTCTCTATTTAAAAACCTTCCGAAGAACTTTAACGAATTGCGGTCTTTATACTTAATTACTTTCCCCGATTGATTTGAAAAACTTAATAAAAAATCCCGTAGCTCCTTATATAGCGGAAACTGATCAACTCGTTTTCCTTTATTGTTCTTTACATAGATGATATTTCTTCTGTAGTCTATATCCTCATGTTCAAATCTTATTAATTCGCTTACTCGAAAACCCGTCATCATAAATAACCTGATAACTCTGTACTGTTCTTCGTTATGCTTTTTAAGTAAGTACAGAATCAACTCCAATTCATCTTTCGATATTACTATTATCTTCTTTTCGCTCCGTTCCAATCGCGGGAAAGGATTTTCTTCTATTATTCTCTGTCTTACATAAAATTCAAAAATTATTCTAAGATGCCTGAAAATTATTTCTATAGTACTCTTTGCAAGTTTTTCTTGATTTTTCTTTTTGTAGTACTGCAGTTCATTATAAAAATTCTTAACTGCATCCTCATTTATTTTTTTTACTTCTATATTACCCAAAAAATCAATTAGTTTGTCATAACAATATTTATACAAATTGATTAACTGACTGGATCTATTCTCCTTCGTTTTCTCAAAATCCTTATAAGCCTCGCTTAAAGTTTTCTTCTTAACCTTTTTGATAAGCGGATGAATTCCGTTTAAGATATCGGCTTCCTTCTGCAGTTTGATTTTCTTGGCGAGTATTCTGTTTTCGCGAGTGTCTTTTAATCCGAGTGATTCTCTGTAGCGTTTTCCGTAGACTGAGTATGTGAGCCAGATTACCCCGTTCCTTTTATATATTTCAGCCATTCCGGCTCTTCCCCCTTTTTCTTACTCTCTTCTATTTGTCTGTCCTTCTCCTCAAGTAACTTTTCCAGTCTGTTTATTATCTCATCTTTTGCTCTAATGATTTCTGCCATCTGCTTAATTATTTCTCCTTCATACTTTTTATCCACTTCTCAACCCCCAGCTTCTTTTTGTAATCTTCAATAATCTTATCCTGGTATTCAATAATCGATAGCAGCTTCTCCACTACTTTTTCTTTCTCTGCAATAATATTTTTGTAATTATTTATAATTTCCGACTTATCATTTTCATTATTCTCAACTTCATCTATTTTTTTATTCTCGTCTTCTATAATCCCTTTATTTATTAATATCGCCTGGAATTTTTTCGTCGGCTTCCTGATCCATCTGCTGACCTGAGAAGGATCTACGCCTAATTCCTCGGCAAAGTCACATAACCGTTTGTACCTCGCAAGTATGCTTTTTTTTACTTTTTCTGAGTCCACGGGTAACCTTTCTTAACATATTGACAATATTATTGTCAATTATTGACATTTATTAACACATTATTTATATTTAATTAACTTATTTTCACATTATCAAATTAACATATTTACATTTTAATGTCAAGTAAAATCATTTACAAGGACATCTCCCTCCCCAAACTCATCCTTTCTATCAGCGAAGCCTCCAGAATAACCAATATCGACCGGTCTATTATCCGAACATTGATTAAATCCGGTGAGATTGATGTGTTTGTCTGTCCCGGCAGAATACATAAGAAAATCTTTGCCCCTTCCCTTATCGATTTTATAAACAGAAATTCACTCACTATGAATACATTAGATGAGGTCCTGAAATGAAATCTAATACCAAACTAGTTCATATCGATCCGGTCACCCACGGCAAATTAAAAAAATATGTCCTTAACCTTCAGCTTAAAGGTATCCGTACAACAGTCTCAATCGAAGCTAATACGGCTATCCTTAATCATATTTCTAAATTGCTGAATGAAAAATAATATCGAGTATTATTGCCACTATTCTAATTCTCATAATCATCCTAAGTTCAAACTCCTCCGACTCAAATACGGCTGGGCGGGAGAGGGGAGATTTTGGGCGCTCAATAATATTATCGCCGGGTCCGATAACTGCATCCTCAACCTAAACAAAAAATATGTCGTTGCCTCCGTTTCGTCAGATCTGGGAATGAGCATAGAAGAGTTTCAGGAGTTTGTTTCCTACCTGTCGAAAGAATGTGAATTGTTGATCGATATCGATGGGAATGTTTCTACGGAGAATGTCCGCGAAACTTTTAAGGAGGTTATGAAACAGCGTGTCCGCAATAAGGAAAACCGCGAAAAAGCCCTCTTAAGCAAAAACGAACTGAAGCTTATTAGACCAACCTGATCTCTCGTTATAAAAAAACCTGTTCCGAACACGTTCTTTTTAACAAAGAAAGAAAGAGAGAAAGAAATAAAAGAAATAATATTACTGTGGACAACTCAACAATATAAATATAACATCGAGTTGGACATCCCGCTGTTTTTTAGCGGGATGGATAATGAACCAAATCAAAAATAATATGGAGTTGGACATCCCGATTTCTTCTATCAAGATGGATGATGAAACAATTTTAATATAATTTGTATTTGTCCATCCACTCGCATTTATTAACGAAGTGAAATTATTTAGGTTATTCTTTCATTTTTATCGAACTTTAATTAATTTCTATAAAGTAATACTGTATTATCCTATTAAAATTTCAAACAATCTATGAATAAACTTACCCTAAATAAGCTTGAAAATATTTTAGAAGAAATTTGCGAATCTCTCCGTGGCAACATGGACGCTTCCGAGTTCAAAGAATATGTTATCGCGGTTCTATTTCTAAAACGAATAAATGATAAATTTGACGAAGCGAGAAACATCAGAGAAAAATCATTCAGAGAAAGAGGCGCTTCTGAAGAACAAATTGAAGAAGCGGTTAAAGATCAACACGCTTATCAATTCTTTATTCCTGAACCTGCGCGTTGGGACCATATTAAAACTTTGCATGAAGAAATTGGTGATGGTCTTCGCATCGCTTTTGAGGCAATTGAGGAAACCAATCCCGATAAAATCGAGCAAGGCGTTTTATCAACAATCGACTTCAATAAACAAGTTGGAAAGAACAAACGTATCGGCGATTCCGATCTTAAAGTTCTCATTCATGAATTAAGCAAAGTTTCTTTTCAAGATTCTAATTTGGAGTTTCCGGATTTACTCGGTTCAGCTTATGAAATATTAATAAAATATTTTGCTGACTCTTCTGGTAAAAAAGGAGGCGAATTTTATACTCCTGGTGAAGTAGTAAACTTGCTGGTCAATATTGTTGAGCCTAAAGAAAATGATGAAATTTATGATCCAACCGTTGGTTCCGGCGGCTTTTTAATACAAGCATATAACTATGTTAAAAACAGGTATGGTATTGATAAGAACGTTAGTCTTTTCGGTCAAGAGAAAAACGGAACAACATGGTCTCTCTGCAAAATGAATTTTCTCTTTCATGATATTTATGACGCAAACATTCAAAATGGTGATACATTATTAAATCCTCTCCACATTGAGGGAGGTGTAACTCGTCGTTTTGATGTTGTGCTTGCTAATCCACCTTTCTCCCAGAATTGGACTACAGAAGGAATGCAGCATGCCGAACGCTTCAATTTCAAAATGCCTAAAAAAGGCAAATCCGATTTCATGTTCGTTCAACATATGATTCATTCTCTTAAAAGTAACGGGCGTTTAGCAGTAGTAATGCCAAATGGAGTTTTATTCCGTGGTGGTGAAGAAAAGAATATGCGCAATTGGCTTATCCAAAATGGTTTTCTTGAAGCTGTTGTTAGTTTACCTCCTGCTCTTTTCTATGGAACGGGAATTCCCGCTGCTTTCTTGGTAGTAAACATGAATGGAACTGGAGAAAGAAAGAATGTTTTACTTATCAACGCGGATAAAGAATTTAAAGAAGGAAAAGTTCAGAACAAGCTTAGACCAGAAGACATCGAAAAAATTACTTACGTCTATAAGAACAAAATTGAAATACCAAATTATTCCAAGTTAGTTTCTAAAGAAGAAATTGAACAAGAAGAATATATTCTGAATGTCCGCCGCTATGTAGATAATTCTCCACCGCCCGAACCGCACGATGTTAGATCTCATCTCCATGGAGGGATCCCAAAATCCGAAATTGAATCATTGAATCCTTACTTCGAAAACTATTCCGATCTCAAAGAGTCGCTTTTCATATGTCATTCTGGACCCGATTTATCAGGTGAAGAATCTCAATCCAATGAATATGAAAAGTATTATCAATTCAATAAATCTATTTCAGAAAAAGAACACATTAAAAAAATAATTGATGATTCAGACGCGATTAAAACTAAGCACCAGCAGTATTTCGATCTTATCGATTCTTGGTGGAACGAAAATCTTGAGCGTCTTGAAAAACTCCCCGTTAATAAAAACCTTTTTGAGTTAAGACAAATTTTTACTTCAAGCATTGCAGATCAAATGCTCTCTCTTAATATCCTCGATCTCTATCAATCACGTGGCTCGTTCGCTCATTTCTGGAATACAATTGCCGCAGATCTAAAATCCGTTGCTGCCAGTAATTGGAATCCGGAATTAATACCCGATAATGAAATTCTTGAATCTCAATTCCCTGAAGTATTACAAGAATTAAGGGAAAAAGAATTCCGCCGGGATGAAATTGAAGCTCTTTTTAAAGAAGTTAACGAACTCGAGGAAGGACAGTATAACGAAGATGATTATGAAGTATTTCCAAAGGATATTTTGATAGAGCATAAAGAGCGCATAAAAGAAAACGGCGCCAAGCAAAAAGCGCATGAAAAACAGATTAACAATCTTATCAAACGCTATAATGCCAACGCTAAAACGATATTAAAAGATATTGATAAAGAGAAAAAGGATGAACTAAAAATAAAAATAGACAAGCATGAATTTGGTATTAATGCTGAACTTGATTCTCTTCTAAAAGAGATTGAAGATTTAAAACCACTTGCCGCCGATTACGCAAAACGCAAAGCAGAAACCGAAAAACTTGTTGAACGGCATTATGAACTTGATAAAGAATTGAAAGAAGTACGGTTGGTAATCAAAGAGATAAGAAATAATAAAGAAAAAACCGTTGAACTTGCTCGCGAAAAAATAACACAAGAAGAAGCTAAAGTTTTAATACTTGCCCGTTGGAAAAGAACGCTAACAACAACAGTTGATGAATACCTTAAGCAATACCAGCGTAAATTCCTTTTTGTAATTGAAAACCTTTGGAATAAATACACAACTCCATTGCACACAATTCTTAACGAGCGCGATAAAGAAACCGAACAGCTCAACAAATTCTTATCCGAGTTGGGTTATGGTTCCTAATACTACAATTGGTGAAATAGCAAAAGTGAGGAGAGGAGCTTCACCAAGACCTATCGGTGATCCTAAATATTTTGGTGGTGAAGTCGGTTGGGTCAGAATTTCAGATGTAACCAAATCGCAAAAATATTTGAAGAAAACTGAACAATATGTATCCCCTTTAGGTGAGTCGCTGAGTGTTAGAGTTGGTCCTGGCGCTTTAATAATGTCAATTTGTGCAACCATTGGTAGACCCATAATTATTGATATGCCTGCATGTGTTCATGATGGATTCGTATTGTTCAATGATATTAAAAATACCGATATTGAATTTCTATATTATATACTTCAATTTCATGAAAAAGATTTTGAGGCAAAAGGACAACCCGGAACACAACTTAATCTTAATACGACAATTGTTGAAAACTTCAGAATATTTCATCCCATTGAAAACGAGCAACGCAAAATCGCTTCAATCCTGTCATCTATCGATTCAGTAATCTCCAAAACAGAAACTGCAATAGAAAAATATAAATCCATTAAACAAGGATTAATGCAAGACCTCTTTACTCGCGGTATAGATATTAAAACCGGTAAAATTCGCCAAACATACAACCAAGCACCAGAACTTTATAAACAAACAAAGCTTGGTTTTATTCCAAAAGAGTGGGAGATTGATACACTTAAGAATATTACAAATTTACTTACAGATGGTTCTCATAAAAGTCCTAAAACGAGCCCTTCTAATTATTTAATTGGCAATGTTAAGGATATGTTAGAAAATGATTTTAATTACGATAGTTGTACTCAAATAAGCAAAGAAGATTTTGATTTTTTGGTTACACAAAATTGCTCACCTCAAAAGGATGATGTTCTATTATCTAAGGATGGAACAATTGGTAAAATTATTCTCTTTAATGGCAACAGAAAGATCGTAGTATTGTCAAGTATTGCATTACTAAGATGTAATGAAAAAGTTAAACCACAATTTTTATACTCATATTTAAAGTCATTTTATTTTGATAGAGAATTATTAAAATTTAAGACTGGTAGTGCATTAACGCGTGTTGTCATTGATTCAATCAGAAAAATGAAAATTACATTTCCAAAAGACGTTTCAGAGCAAATAGAAATATATAATCATATCAACTCTATTGAGAATTATTTACTGGTTGAACAGAATACCGTAAAAAAATATAAATCTATTAAAACCGGACTGATGCAAGTTCTTTTAACCGGAAGAAAGCGCGTAAAAGTAGATTAACCCCGACTTTCAAGTCGGGGAGTTTTAGCAAACCCACAATCAATAATTGTGGTAATCTTGTCGCAAATATTTGCTAAATTTGCGACAAAAATGAGGCTCTATAATGCCGCAAAGCGTTGAATCGCAAATACTTACCAAAATTAAAAAAGCCAAGAGGGGCTCGCTCTTTTTTGCGGATAACTTCCTAACAATTGCTAACTCAAGAACCGCCGCAAAAGCTCTTGAAAGATTAACAAAATCTGGTGAACTCAAAAGAGTTGCTACCGGCATCTACACCCGCCCGCTTAAAGACCCGGTTATTGGTTTTGTAACTCCACAGGCAGAAACCGTAGCTAACACAATTGCGAAACGGGATAAAGCCCGCATCGTACCAACCGGAGCTTTTGCTCTTAATAAATTGGGCTTGTCCACTCAAGTTCCTCTTAATATGGTATACCTTACAGACGGCGCCGCGCGCAAAATTAAAATCGGTGGACGCACAATTACTTTCAAAAAAACCGCTCCTAAAAACCTCGCGGCAATCGGTCAAATAAGTAGTTTAGTTATTCAAGCCCTTCGTACAATTGGTAAAGATAAAGTTACCCAGCAAGAAGTAGAAAAAATTCTGCAGCTTCTTAAAGAGGAAAAAGTTACCCATCTTCAACATGATATAGGAACGGCACCCGAGTGGATTAGAAAGATATTTTTAATTGCTCTTAGAGAAAAATCAAATGAATGAAACTGCGGTGAAAAAATGGTTTGAACTTCAAGACGCTACTAAACAAAATATTTTTGTGGAGATTAGTAATAAATCTGGTTTGCCCGCTGCCGCGGTTGAAAAAGATTGGTGGGTTGTTCGAACACTCGACTTGGTTTTTAATATGGATGTAGCTCCTCATACTGTCTTCAAAGGAGGAACATCTTTAAGTAAAGCGTGGAAACTTATTGATCGGTTTTCTGAGGATATTGATCTGGCGCTTGATCGTAAATTTTTGGGCTTTGCTGAACAGCTGACTCAATCTCAAGTTAAAAAGCTTAGAGAACGCTCTTGCAGCTACATTGTTGACACATTTGCCCCGGCGCTAATCTCGGTTTATAAAGAAGCCGGTTTTCAAAGCCTGGAAATCAAAGTCGCGCCAACAACTTCAGACGATCAAGACCCTCTGATTATCGAGGTAAACTATCCAAGCGTTACGGAAACCTCGGAGTACATTTTGCCAAGAGTCTTAATTGAAATTGGAAGCCGCTCTTTAATAGAGCCAAATACTCAAAAATCTTTTTCATCCCTTGTTGGCGAATATTATAAAGAACAATCCTTTGCTGATGACGATATAACTATCCCGGCTGTGAACCCGGAACGAACATTCCTTGAAAAAATATTCCTATTGCATGAAGAGTTTCAAAAAACTCCCGATAAAATTCGTGTTGATAGATTAAGCCGGCATTTATACGACATTGAAAGAATAATGGATTCTGAATATGGTCAAATAGCGCTGTCCGATTCTAAATTATACAACCATATTGTTGAACATCGGAGCTCAATTACTCGTATTAGAGGAATAGACTATTCGAATCATGTCCCTTCCAAAATAAATTTTATTCCGCCCGATTCTTTAATAGAAGAATGGAAAAATGATTACAAGCTGATGCAAGAAAGTATGATTTATAAAGAATCTCTTCCTTTTGATAAACTTTTAGAAAGATTAATAACTCTAAAGACTAATATAAATCAACTAACTTTCTAGAGCTGTCTATGCCTGAATATCTCAACATTGAAAAACCATTTCTAAAAAAACTTTATCAAATTGGCTGGGAACCTGTAATCGATCAAGGTGAGGGAATTCCTCAAGACCCAAAATCAAGCGCACGCAAAACATTTAAGGATGTCATTCTTGCAGATATTTTTAAAGATTCAATTCGTAAAATTAACCTTACCGATGATGGTAAAGAATGGCTTACCCCGAATCACCTTGACCAATTGTTGAGAGGATTTACCGCTTTAACCGCGCCAAGTCTTTACGAAGCTAATAAACAAGCACATTATCTTTTACTTAAAGGAACAGTTAAAGAAAACCCAATAACTTGCATAAACACTCCTGTAAAATTTATTGATTTTAAAAATCCTCTTAACAATTCTTTTGTAGCGATCAACCAATTCCGCTTAGATACTCCCGGTTCTACTAAAAATCATATTCGTCCAGATATTGTCTTATTTGTCAATGGACTTCCGTTTGTGGTTATTGAGTGCAAAGATTTTGATTGCAGCGAACCTCTTTCTGAAGCTTTTGATCAAATACGCCGTTATGCAAATCTTAGAGATGATCGTTATGGCGTTAAGGAAGGAGAGGAACGTCTATTTCATACAAATTTATTTAGCATAATTACCCACGGAACGGAAGCGCGTTTTGGTTCAATTTCTGCCGATTTTGATTACTATTATAATTGGAAGGATATTTTCCCGGAAGAAAACAAAAAGTATTTTGATAAAGACATTAATGAAGAATTGGAACTCGAACTAAAACCGGAAGAGCGTCAAGATGTATTAATCCATGGTATGCTTAATAGAGAAGTTGTCATAGATATTTTAAAACACTTCACTGTATTTATGACAACCGACAGCGGGAAAGAAGTGAAAGTTGTTTGCCGCTACCAGCAATATCGCGCGGTTCATAAGATCATTCACAGAATTAGAACTCAACCAACTCCATTCGATCGATCCGGTGTTATTTGGCATACTCAAGGTTCTGGTAAATCATTAACCATGGTTTTCTTAATTCGCAGAATGCGTGCTTATGAAGACTTGAAAGAATACAAAGTTATTTTAATTAATGATAGAACCGATCTGGAGGAACAACTTAGTAAAACAGCCGATCTTACTGAAGAAAAAGTTACTGTAATAGAACATCGTGCTGATCTTGAAAAAGAATTAAGTCCGGCAATTCCAAATCTTAATATGGTTATGGTCCACAAATTTCTCGAAGAAAAAATCCGATATTCTTCAAGCTTGATGAAAGCTTACGTTGAGGAAGGAGTTGTTCCCGAATATGAATCTTTTGCAACAATCAGTGAATCGGATAAAATCATTTTACTCATTGATGAAGCTCATCGAACACAAGGCGGTATAATGAGCGAAAATATATTTGATGCCTTTCCTGAATCAACTAAAATCGCTTTCACTGGAACCCCACTTCTTACAGATAGGCACAAACTAAAAACGCACCAGCGTTTTAACAGCTTTATTGATACATATAAAATGAAAGATTCCGTTGATGATCGAGCGACACTTGATATACTTTATATTGGACGCACAAGTAAAGATCAGATACT
This sequence comes from Melioribacteraceae bacterium, assembly GCA_035362835.1. NCBI lineage: Bacteria > Pseudomonadati > Ignavibacteriota > Ignavibacteria > Ignavibacteriales > Melioribacteraceae > Melioribacteraceae bacterium. The sequence goes on along the minus strand of DAOSDY010000006.1, from coordinate 16,096 downwards.
TGATAAAAATATATTCCGTAATGAATTTGAGGATATGTTTAAGTCTAGAACAAAAGAAGAAAAAGAGGAGATCATTAGACGTTACGGGAACATGATTGCTTATCTCGAATCTGAAAAAAGAGTTATCAAAATTTCAGAAGATATAATTGAACATTATACAAGGGAAATATTACCAAATGGTTTCAAAGCGCAAGTTGTCGCGAGTTCAATAAAAGGAGCTGTTCTTTATAAATACGAAATTGAAAATGCTTTAAAGAAAAAAATAGATGCGGAAAAAGCAAAACCGGATGGTGAAAAGGATGATGAACTAATTAAACAAATGGAGTTTTGTAAAGTTGCGGCTTATGTTACACAAGTCAGTAATAATGAAGAAGCTTTCATAACTAAAGCAAGAAATGATGCTGCTGAATTAAAGGCAAAGGATAATTTTAAGAAAGATTTCAATTTTGAAAAACCGGACACCGGAGTTGCCATTTTATGTGTTTGCGATCGACTTCTTACTGGTTTCGATGCGCCAATTGAACAAGTCATGTATCTTGATAAAAATTTACGAGAACATGATTTATTACAAGCCGTCGCTAGGGTTAATCGTCCTAAAGGCGCTTTTAAAAAGAATGGAATTGTAGTTGATTATTATGGCGTTGCCGAACATTTAAGAGAAGCATTGGCTATTTACAATGATGATAAAGTAGATCAAAAGTCTCTCGATGATTTAAATGCATTCTTTCGTGATTTGAATAAAGAATTACCTGCTCTTGAAGCTCGCTATCAAAGATTAATTAAATTCTTCATTGAAAACGATGTTAAGGATATCGAAAAATTTGTTCAACAAAAAATTGATAATCAGTATTATGAATTTGAAGTAGCAGAAAAATGCATTGAACTTGCTGCTACCCCAAAGTTTAGAGCTGAACTTGATGTTTATCTTCGTCATTTCTTCTCAAGTCTGGATTTGCTTTTTAATGTCAAAGACGCCGATAAGTATTGGGTCCCCGCTAAAAGATTTGGTTACTTGCTTATTAGAATTAGAAACCGTTACAAAGATGAAACTATGGATTTAAAATGGGCTGGCGCTAAGGTTCGCAAGCTAATTGATAAATATTTAGTGTCATTTGGTATTGAAAGCAAAATTCCACCTGTAAGTTTGCTTTCCGAGGATTTTCCTAAAGAGGTGGCAAAGTTCGCGTTGAATCCAAAATCTAAAGCATCTGAAATGGAACATGCAATAAGAAAACACATTAAAGTCGAAATGGAGAAAGACCCTGCTCTTTTCATGAGCTTGGAAGAACGTCTTGATAATATTGTTAAAAATCACGCCGATGATTGGGATCGACAAGTATTAGAATTTGAAAAACTTCGTGATGATCTGAGACAAGGGAGAGAAAATGATAACAATTATGTATCTAAAGAAAAAGCTCCTTTCTTCGATCTAATGATCGCAATTACATATCAAACTGAAAAACCATCTGAAGAAGACTTAAAGAATATCGCTAGAATTACCGAAATAGTAATTAACCACATTCTTTATGCTTTGAATGACCATAATCTTTGGCAGCATGATGCGGCAATTCATGAGTTGGAAGGAAAGGTTAAAGATGAACTAAAGTATTTTTCTGGGATAGAATCAATTTCAAAGAAGCACGATGTAATTACAGCAGAACTTATTAAATTAGCAAGAAATCGAGAACAAGAATTACGAAGAATTAAAAATGCTTGATCAATTACAATTAACATTAACTCGTAGTGCTCGTAAAACACTTAGCATCTATATTGAACGCGATGGTTCAATTACTGTTCACGCGCCAAAGAATTTACCTTTGGCTAAAGTTGAAGAAGTTCTCAAGAAGAAAGAATATCGTATTTATAAGGTATGGACTGAACAAAGAATATTAAATGAATCTCATAGAAATAGAGAATTTGTAAGTGGCCAATCATTTCTTTACTTAGGTAGGAGTTATGCGTTAAAACTAATAGATACAATTGAAGAACCCCTTGTATTAAAAAACGGTCGTTTTTATTTAAGGAAATCAGAAAAGGTTAAAGCCAAAGAACACTTCGTGAATTTTTATAAAACAAATGGTTTCCCAAAAATCATAAAAAGAATTGAAGATTATAAAAAGAAGTTAGGAGTAAGCCCGAATAAAGTGAGAATCATAGATATTCAAAACCGTTGGGCTTCATGCACTCAAGAAGGTAATCTTAATTTTCATTGGAAATGTATAATGGCTCCTTACGCAGTGCTAAATTATATTGTTGTTCATGAACTGGTTCATTTGAAAATAAAAAATCATACTAAAGCATTTTGGAATGAAGTTGATAAACTAATCCCAAATTATTTAGATAAAGTTGATTGGCTCAAAAAGAACGGCGCCGGTATGGATTTGTAATTAGTATTACAATATTATAACAGTATATTTATTTAACATTGTATTGAAGCGAGGCGAAAATGGATAAGGATGCTGCTATCAATTCATTTATTAAGGCAAATTATAAACTACTAACTAATAAAGAGATATATGATAAAACAACTTATAAAAAGTTGAAGCATGAGTACTTTGTAAACAAATGCAAACTGTCCGGTTCAGTTAAGGATAAAGAAATCGTTGACAAATTAATAGTATTACTTATAAAAAATCATTCTATTAAAAGTATTGAAGATCTAGGAAAATATATGTTTAGTATTCCATTTATTAAGAATACTAATGTGCAAGTTGAAGAATATGACTTATTACTTAAACAGCTTAATAAAGAATTCACAGACATGCAACTATTAAGAAATCTTGAAGACGATAAAAAAATAGAATTATTAAAAAAAGATATTATTCAGAAAAGAGAACCAGAACTTATAGCAGAAATTGAAAAAAAGAAGCTTGAGAAGGATCAACTCGATAAAGAAATATTTTCAATTCTTGATGATATAGTTTTCGAAGAGCCAAACGAAAATGAACTAGGTGTTAACTCACTAGAATGGTGGGAGGAATTAAATCTTATATCTAATCCTTTCCCAAGTTCTAATGGCTTCTCTATGATCGAAGAGAATCTTTTTGAAAGAATATTAGTCGGTACTGAACCATTTCAATGGATGTGGAAAAAATTAACTACCAATACATTTGATTTTTTTGGTAAAGGATTTTTAGTTGAAGGAGCATTAGGTACAGGGAAAACCACTTTTTATGATTACTTTAAACCACAATTCATATTACGAAAAATCGAACCTGTACGAATTATAATTCCAGAAAAAATGAACGTACCTCAATACAATTTAGATTTTGAAAATCAATTAACTAAAAAAATAAAAAGTATTTACCATACGCAGAATATTAAAGTTGATAATACTGATTATGAAGAACTTATGATGGAACTTCAAATATCTAAAAGAACTGTTGGTTTTGTTATTTATATTGATGATTTACACAAGAATATTAATCAAACTATTGTTTTTGATTTTCTATCCTCTCTTCAACTATATAAAAACAGATTTCATGATAACTCAATAAATATAGCTTTTTTTATTTCTGGATTACCTGAATGGCGTGAAAAAATTAAGTTAGATCAAAAATTAACTTCTTTCTTTGATGCACCTCTCACTATTAATATGCCACAAATATCACCAGAACAAGCTGCGGAGGCTATTCAAAAACGTTTATCAGCATTTTCAAAAACAAATAATCGTTCATTCCAAATTAGTAAGAAATTTTTACAACATATTTTTGGTATGGAAGAAAAGAAAAGAGTAATTGTAGGTTTTCGCGCATATATTGAAGCTGCAAAGCAACATTTTGAGACCAAACAATTTAATGTATTAGGATTAGCTCCTTCAATTATTCCTGCGGCATTATTATCTAATATAAAAGAATATTTAGAAAATGATAAATTCTTTAAAGAATCCTTAAATAAGTTAATCTTTTCTGGGGGTAAAATCAGTAATAAAACATTAAATAAATGTATCGATTTACTTAGACATATTTACCTTGATTCATATATTTTAGAAATTGATGCGCATTTTGAGAACAAAAATAATCTAATGATATTAAAACGTCTAGCGGACTCAAACCTATTGCTTAAAAGCAAAGCTGAAAAAGGAGCATGGAAGGTACATCCAATACTAGTCGAGCTGAATAATAGTATTAAAAGTAATTATGGGTATTCACTTGAAGATTATTTAGTTCAGCTATATGGTATAAATGAGGATAGAAAACCATCAGAAACTAATGATTCCAGTATCCATTACAGAAAAAAAATAAAAACTTTTTCAGCAATTCTCTCACCAACTCATTATTCCACTCTTGAAAGAATAGTAGACGAAATATTGGTTTTATATAATTCAGATAAAGAATCAGAAGATGGAATAATACAATTTTTAGAGAAAAATAAATTTAACTTCGAGCGAATCAAATACTTAATTAATTCCTTTGCCTTCTATATTCTGGATTTAGAGACCCCCTCACTATCTGATGTATTTGGTAAAAATGAAATTCGTAATTGGTCCTTACGTTTTAGAAATTTAGAATACCTTCCAGATTTCACTAAGTTAGTCGAAAATGAAAATAAGTCATTATCAAGAGATGATTCATATGCTGCACGTGTTATTAGCTCTGCTTTAAAAACATTTGAAGAATTATTTAATGAATTGGAATCTTCCATCCACGCGCGCCAGCTTGTCAGTGGAATCCCGTTGAAGAACTTCAATAAAAAATATATTAAAAATTTATACTTATTAGCAGATCATATAAAATCACAATCATTAGAAGATGAAACTTTCTTTGAAGCTTCTCGCAAGTATTGTCATAATATTGAATATAGTTATAAAGAGTATTTATTTATTTCTTCTAAACTCATTCTAGGAAGTAAAAGATATGAACATTATCCCGAAAATATTATTAAAGATTTTGGTCGTAATTATGTTGGTCCCGAGGACTGTTATAATGAATTTAGCAATATTGAAAGAAGTGGTTTTTCAAAAATATTTTTAATCCCTTATCCAAATAATTCCACCTTTTATAAATATATTATTCAGCCAATAACTGATTTATGGAATAGTAAAGACTTAGGTACATTTTATAATTTGTTTATTGAATTTGATAAGATACTATCGCACAACGAGAAAGAAAAAATCCCGTATATTAGAAAGAATATTAAACAATTTATCAATCTATCCTCTAAGTTATTATCCGATTTTTCGGATCGTTTATTTAATATAGTCTATAGTGATTCGTTCATATATTCTAAAGGAGATGATATAATTATTACTTATTCAAAAAAACCTCGCGGTTCAAATAAAACTATTGAAACTGATACTAAATATATTAAGTCTTTACCTGCAGATGTTGCACATTATAATATCTCAACAACAGTAAAAGAATCTCAATTATTTATAGATTCATTTTTTACTGAAAATAAATTAGAATTAGATTTATCAAATCTTGATGATGTTAGAAGGATTGTCCCCGGTAATAAATATCCTGAGCAGATAGGTACACTTTGTTATTTAATTAAAGAAAAAAAGATTCTACCACTTCAGATATATGGTTTACAATATTACTTTATATTGCCTAATAACTAATTAATCCAAATTAATATTTTATGTATTATCCCAATACGTCAAAATCCTTCTCGTTTAAATTGTGTTTCTTCATTTAATAATACGCAATAAACATTATCCAAAAACGTAAAAGTTTCTGTATACTCATAATAAAATTATTTTATCAATATGTGACTCACAACTAGTAACTTAAAATCTTTTCATTTCCTTTTTACAAACATTATTTTCTCTAAATTATCTTCCCCCTCGCCGTAAACTATTCTTATTCTGCAGTCTTTTCTAATCGCTTCCTCCAAAATCTCGCCCGCACGCTCATATCCGAAAGAGAATACCAAAGCGCCTGCTGTTTGTGATCCCTTATTTTTCTCTGGAAACATTTTCGAATATTTTTCTTCTATATTATGTAATCATCATAATTCATTAATTGATACCTTCTTTATAATTATCATCTATTTGTTATGTTAATAAATGGAAACATTCAGAATTAATTTATAAAACAAATTCTCAATTAGTCAATTTCTCAAAATCCTTCTCATTCAAGCTTGTCCTGAGCGAAGCGAAGAATCTCAATCTTCAATCTTAATTAAGTCTTTATCTGTGAGGTTATATCTCTTCATGTAGTACTCCTCCGTAAACCTTATCCCCACATCCTAAAGCGCAATCTGGTAAAAAAATAATTTATCTGTATTGCTCAATTCACAATCTTTTATTTAACTTCTTCTGAGTCTTGTATTCAATAATATCCGGAAGACAATTTGTCGTTTGTCGGGAGTTAATATTTAGTTGTCTGTCTATATTGTCTTTTTTATTCGTGAAAATTTAATTATGGTAAAAGAATATTTTTTTAATTAAATTAAAAATGAAATGATCATCATTAGGAACAGGACATAATTTTCATCCTTAACTTTATGAATCATTATCAAGAATATTATCGCGTTTCCGCTCTAATCCATTGGAATATTTCCCAATGGACTGCTTTATCCCAAAATGCCCTTCCTGAAATGAACATAATATCTTTTTTGTTTTGCATAACCACTTTTAATTTCTAAGTTTCTTAGGATAGGGGATTATGGATCCTGTTAGAATTTATAAAGTCCTTTCAAAATATTTAAGTTTTATTGTTTCCTTAATAGGGCTTGGCCTTTTTATCGGTTGGTTCTTCAACGACTCGATTCTCGACCAGTTTTATTTTAAAAACGATGTAATGAAACCAAGTTCATCTATTTCATTTATCCTCTCCGGAATTTGTCTCTGGCTTCTTAATAGTTCAGAACGAATTAAATGGAGAATTCAAATTATCAATGCCGGTGCAGTAATAATATTAATTATAAGCGGATTAACACTGTTTACAAGTTTTTTTAAACTGGAATTTGGTATCGATTCTCTTTTTGAATCGATAAGCCCCATTAAAAAAATAAATTCTATTGGAATGGCACCTGCTTCTGCGGTTAATTTTTTTATTATCGGGTCCTCTATTTTATCTTCTCGCAAGCTTAACTATAATGCTCTGAAAATCCTTGTCGCTCTAATCATCCCGATCTCTTTGTTCGCATTTCTTAATTATTTTATCGATAGTCAATCCCTTCTCTACCCGGATAATTTTACTCCTATTTCCTTATTATCTTCAATCTCTTTTCTCCTTTTTGCTGTTGGATATTTTTTATATCTGTCGGAAAATAATGCCAATTTATTAGGAAGTAACTTCTCCAGATTTAAAAATGTGTGGAGTCCTTTCCTTTTAACTGTTGTGTTAATTACACTAGCTTCTCTTCTTAGAATATGGCCCTTACATTCATTAGGTGCAAGAACTATGTGGGTCACTTTTTATCCGGCAGTTACTTTAGTTGCTATTTACGGAGGATTCGGTCCTGGTCTGTTTGCTACCTTTTTTTCATGCTTCGTAATTTTGTTTTTATGGCCCATCTTTGTTGCTGTCCCTTTTATTAAAGATAATGGCGATTGGCTTAGTATGGCAATTTATATAAGTACCTGCGGAATTATTTCATACATCGCTGAAGTTGCACTCCGTAGCAAAGAGAAAATTAAACTTATTAATAAGCAGTTGTCAGTAGTCAATATTGAATTTGAAAAAGAAATTGAAACTAGACAGGCGGCGGAAAAAGAAATTAAACAACTTAACCTGGAACTTGAATCTAAAGTCTTGAAAAGAACTGAAGAACTGGAACAAGCAAATAATATCTTAAGAAAAAGTGAAGAAAGGTTTCGCTCTACTCTTGATAATATGTTGGAGGGATGCCAGATCATCGGATTCGACTGGCGTTATATTTATCTAAATGATTCTGCTGATAAACATAACCGTCGTCACAAAGATGAACTCCTTGGAAATAAGTATACTGATATGTGGCCCGGAATTGATCAACTTGAGATTTACCGCATAATTAAAAAAACTATGGATGAACGTATTACTCAACATATTGAAAATGAATTCAATTTCCCGGACGGCTCCAAAGGATGGTTTGAGCTTAGCATTCAACCCGTGCCTGAAGGAGTTTTTATTCTTTCTTATGACATTTCCGATCGGAAGAAATCTGAAGTGGAATTACATAATCTAAATCTTGAACTTGAACAGCGGATTAAACAACGTACCGCTGAACTCGAAACCGTAAATAAAGAATTGGAAGCGTTTTCTTATTCTGTCTCACACGATCTTCGTGCTCCCCTCCGGCATATAAATGGCTTTGTTAAGTTGTTGCATGATTCCAATACTTCCAATATGGATGCAAAAAGCAAGCGGTATCTAAAAATAATCACGGCCTCTGCAAATGAAATGGGAATTCTAATCGACGATTTATTGAATTTCTCTAAAATGGGCAGAGCTTCTCTTAAATATTCTATTATCGATTTTAACTTCCTGGTTGGAAATGTTATAACGGAAATTAAGAATTCTTCCGAAAACTCTAATATTGAGTGGAATTTATGTCAACTTCCATCTCTTTCCGCAGATTCGTCATTGATGAGAGTTGTATTCGTTAATCTTATTAATAATGCTGTTAAATATTCTAGAAAAGCATCCTCACCAATAATTGAAATTGGATCCTTCAGCAATCCGGATAATAAAATAGTTTTTTATGTTAAAGATAATGGTGCTGGATTCGATATGAAGTATGCTCATAAATTATTTGGTGTCTTTCAACGACTTCATTCTGCTGAAGAATATGAAGGCACTGGCATAGGTCTCGCAACTGTTAGAAGAATTGTCCATAAGCATGGTGGCGAGACCTGGGCTGAAGGCGAATTTAATAAAGGTGCTACTTTTTATTTTTCACTTCCTTTTAACAGCCATTGATATGAAGCATATTTATTTTTAGTACTAATCTTTTTTTATTTGATAAATCTTTGGAGTTTTTATGAAAAAGTTTAAAAGAATTCTTTATGCCGAAGATAATCTAAAAGATAGAGAACTTACATTAGCGGTTTTTGAGGAACATAAACTCGCCAATGATATAATTTGTGTCTCTGACGGTGAAGAAGCTTTGGATTATCTATTTAAAAGAGGTAGGTACTCTAATATTGAAAACAACCAGTTGTCGGTTATCTTATTGGATATTAAAATGCCTAAAGTCGATGGCATTGAAGTATTGCGCCAGATCAGAAGTGATAACAACCTGAAACATGTCCCGGTCGTTATTCTTACTTCTTCACGCGAAGAAAGAGATTTGATCGAAAGCTATAAATTAGGTGTCAATGCCTACGTTGTCAAACCGCTTGATTTTAATGAGTTTGTTGAAGCTGTTAAAAATCTTGGTCTTTTTTGGGCTTTAATTAATGAAACAATTTAAATATAATTTCTTCAATATATCTTTATTCGTACGATTTATTCTGTAATTCTTTCGTAGGAGTTATTATGGCAAACAAAGTTCGTATTCTGCATCTCGAAGATAATGAATTTGATTCTGAACTATTAATATCTACTTTGACCGGAGAAGGTATCAATTTTTATGTCCAACGGGTTTCTCATAAAAAAGAATTTATTGATGAAGTAACTTATAATAATTACGATTTAATTATCTCCGATAATGCACTGCCCGATTTTAATGGTATTGAAGCTTTACGCCAGGCTAAACGTATTCAACCTTCAACTCCGTTCATTTTTCTTTCCGGAACACTTGAAGAAGATATTGCTATTGAAGCTATGAGATGGGGTGCTTCCGATTATGTCCTGAAAGATAAACCTTCCAAGTTAGGTCTTACAATTAAAAGAGTATTAAATGAATTCGAAAGGAAAAAGGAATTAGATCTTGCAAATAAAAAAATTCAAGAGAGTGAAGAAAAATATCGTCTCATTACAGAAAATTCAGCCGACGCAATATTTGTTACTAATCCGCAAGGTGAATATGTTTATGTCAATCCGGAAGCTACTAAGCTGCTCGGTTATTCCAAAGAAGAATTACTGCAAATGACTATTCTAAATCTTGCTCCTCCTGATTTAATTAATGATTACTTGAATCTGTTCCAGAAGGTCATTAATGATAAAAGAGCTTTTTTTGAACTTGAACTTCAGAAAAAAGATGGTTCGATTCTTCTGGTCGACTTAAATGCTGTTGTTCTTCCGAATGGTTTTATTTACGGAAGTTGCCGCGATATTTCGGTTAGAAAAATGGCTGAGAATGAAATTATTAAAGCTAAGGAAAAAGCTGAAGAAATGAACCGCATGAAATCTTATTTTCTTTCAAATATGAGTCATGAATTAAGAACTCCTATGATCGCTATTATTGGTTACGCTGATTTACTTCGCGAAGAAATTGTTGAATTAGAACATAAAAAAATGCTCGATGGAATTGTGGAAGGGGCAACTAGATTAATTTCTACGTTCCAGAATATCCTGGAACTTTCAAGGTTCGAATCTTCTTCATCCAATTTGAAAACTTCTGTTTTTTCTTTACAGGATATTATAGAGGAATGTCTTGACCCGCTTTTTAAAATTGCAGCCCGTAAAAATCTGTATCTTAAAACCGTTATGCCTTCTAATAAAATACTTGTTGATATCGAACCGGGTATGTTTAAAAATGCTGTTTTTCAATTAGTTGATAACGGAATCAAGTTTACCAAAAATGGAGGAGTAATCGTTAAGGTTAGTTCAAAAATTATTAATGACCAGATTAGAGCTTTAATTGAAATCACCGATTCAGGTGTTGGTATTAAACCAGAAGATATTAAAAAAATATTTGGTGAATTTAGGCAGGCAAGTGAAGGACTTAATAGATCCTTTGAAGGATTAGGCGTTGGACTCCATTTAGTAAACAAGATTATTGAACTCATGAATGGTGAAATTAGTGTTGATAGCCAGGTTGGTAAAGGTACCTCTATTACAATTTCACTTCCTGTTAAATTAACAGAAGAAGAACTTTCTAATGAAATTGCCTTTAGGAATAAGACTTCCGCTGTTGAAGAACTGTCTGTAAATCAAATTGATAAAAAACCTTCTGTTCTTCTAGTGGAAGACAATCCTTTAAATAAAGATGTTATTCATTATTACATTAAGGAAAACTACTCAATAACAGATTGTTCTGATGGTATTTCTGCTCTGGTTATTGCTGCACGTTCCTTATATGATATTGTGTTGATGGATATTAATTTAGGTGATGGAATTGACGGTATCGAAACACTTAATAGATTACGGCGTATTGATAATTATTTAAATATTCCGATAATTGCCGTTACTGCTTACGTTATGCCTGAAGATAGAGAAAGAATCCTTAATCAGGGATTTGATGGTTATCTCCCTAAACCATTCACAAAAGAAACAATTAATAAATTATTAGGTAAATATCTGAAGTAATGCCAAAAGCTGACTTAGAAATAAAATATTGTTACTTTTTATTGTAATTATTGTGTAACTATTTTTTATCTCACAGAATTATTATTCATTTACTTTCCTGATTTTATAATCTACCGTATTCAGATTATACCTCTTATTAAAGTACTCCTCCGTAAACCTTATTCCCATGTCGTAAAGAGTTTTATCCCGCTGGACAGTTTCCTCTATAACGCTCTCTTTCTTCGTAAGCTTTATTCTGGGACCAATATCCAGCCCGTAATTTATCTTCACATAATAATCGAAGAGGGTATTCAGGCTCTTCTCAATAAGCTTCTTATCCCTAACACCCATAAACTCCAGCATCTCCCGGTGCGTCTCGGCCGCCTTATAAGATCCCACTTTCCCGATATCCAGCGTCAGCGTTTCCGTTAAAATTACTTTGGATATCTCCGAATTGTAATGCGTAATTATGTTCGAGAACAAACCGCCCACCTCATATTTCATAGATTCCTTAAACTCAATCGGTATATCGTCTCTGAACGCCGCCACGTTATTCTCTGTTATTTCGGTCAGCTTATTCACAAGTTCGTCAATCTGCGCGTCCGTAAAAGTGCTCGGATACCTCGCAAGGAAGTAGGGAGTACCGAACTTCTCAGCCATAAGCTGCCAGTATTCTATGGCAGCCCTCTTAAAAATCACAGGCCAGTAGCATTTCGATAAAAGCTTTTCGCCGTAGGGATTAGTATACTTCGGATTATTTCTAGTAATAATGAATTTATACTCAGGAAGTTTCTCACCCTCTTCATATATGTAATAAAATCTTGATCCTGATCTTGATCCTGCTCTTGATCCTGCTCCTGCTCTTGATCTCAACCTCAGTATGTTATCGCTGTCATAAATGAACCACTCCTGCGGTTTCTCCTCGAGCTCCACGGGAACTATCTTGCCGTTTATTTTCCTATACTCTATCTCAGCCACTTCATATCCGTAAAGTATACAGTCAAGCAATTGACTCGCTATTTTCTGCAGATCCAGGTTTCTGGTAATCTCAATCGCCTCTTTTTTAATCTCCTCATTCTCGTATTGGATTTCCCAGCCCATCTGCATCACCTGCATTTTCCGTTGTGTAATTGCAGCCGACAAATGCCCGTCTCTAATAAGATCCCTCAGAATCTCATAATCATATCCGTTCTCGGCAAGAATCTTATCCGGATCGGGCAGATATCCGTTTACATTCACACCCATCTTCTTTCGCGAGACAAATATTTTCAGCAAATGCTGCACCTTTTTCAATATCGATTCTTTCATTTCATCTATCTCCTATATTAATAATTCTTCCTTAACGACCTCAAATAAATTGCTTTTGTTTTTGTACCTTAAAATAATTGCGCCTGCCTTATTTCATTTGGCCTTAAAAAAATGGCGTAAAAAGAATGAATGAGGAATGCGTTAAATGGAAATTTTTGTTTGAACCCCGCATTCAAATTAATTATAAAATAGCGGGGGAGTTTAATTTCCATAGCATTACGAATGAAATTCTTAGCCATTTTTTTTCAGCCTTGATTTTTTGTTACTTTTTTATCAAGAAAAAAGTAATAGCTCTCATTTTTTTTGTGCATGTTCTGGCGCCTGCCCCTTTCCGTTCAGCGGGGAGAAAAGAAGAGCAAAGTAATTACAATATGAATTTCATAACCTCTACCTATTAGGTCTATACTTAAAATATTTCTCACTCTTCACTTTTTTACTGACTATAATGTTCTCGCGGAATTCCAAATTCCGCGACTTTATGTAATTCAGAAACTGTGTCGCCGCATCTACCTGATCGTCATACTCTCCGTTTGGAAATTCTTCAAGTTCATCCAGAAAACTTTTAATCCAATTGCTGTTTCCTTTCAGTTTTACCTTACCCGCTTCAATAATAGGAGTAATCGAATGCACCCTTGCAAGCTTGTCTTTATCCGGTTTAATCGGTTTAACTGGAATCCTAGTTTCCCTTTGAATCTCCTGGATTAAGCTTATGCCGCTCGATTTATCCTCAATCAGAATTTCATTTGGTCCGTAAGTGTTGAACAATTCCACCGCTTTCTTTTTAAGCTCTGGAAATTCCACCCGGCCTCTCCAAACATCTTCCAGATAATATCCCTCATTCGTTACAATCCAGGTCTGGCAGACGGAATAGTCATTCTCTTCTTTCTCTTTGAACGCGGTATCCCAGCTTTGTATCGATGCCACAAATCTCTTGCTGTTAAGGTCATTCTCTTCATAATATCCGAACCATTCTCTTTTTATAATTCTTTCGGTCAGCTGATCAATGAACTCCGCGTATACTTCCTGATCGCGCAGGGCAGGGGAGACTTCCTTTTCATACTCTTCAAGTTCCTTTTTATCAATCATCGGATTGTCATAAGAAGTGAATCTATAGCTTTTCCATCCCTCTTTACTCTCAGCTTCATAGTTGAATAATTCATAGAATAGGTGTGTTTCATCTCCGGATTTTTTCCCTTTCGGTGTACCGCCGATAATCGCTCTTGCCTTCTTCTCAAACATCATCGGTCTAATCGATTCTTCCCACAATCTTCTGTTCTTCAAAATTATCCCGGCTTCATTAAGCATCACCAGATCATATCCGAATCCCTCGATATTCTCAGGCCTGTCCGCACTCCTGAAATCGCAGTATGAATCTTTCAAATACAGTATTGATTTAGTCCTATTAAAGCTGTAAAACCTTTTTGGTATCACTCTTAGAATTGGCTGAAAATATCTTTCCATATACCTAATTATATTTGAATAAGTCGTATCCACCCAAAGCGCTCCAATATCGTTATTTACCAATTCATCAATCATATATCTAGCCATTCCTGCCGTCAAACCAAACCTTCTTCCTTTCGCAATTACTTTGACTCTTTCTTTACTTTTATAAAAAATCTCAAGCTGTTTTTCATGATTCCCTAATTCAATGTTTACAATATTCTCATTCATATGAATATTCATTATTGACCTCAAAAAAATTGCGCATAGAAATTTGACGAACGGAATGAAAAGCAGAAATTGCTGTCTGACGATCCCGCTTTCATAAACTATTTATAAAAAGTGCGGGGGAGGAGTTCAATTTCTGCCATGAAGTGAATCAAATTTCAGCAATTTTTTTGCAGTCTTGATCTTTTGTTACTTTTCTATCAAGAGAAAAGTAAATAAAATCATCATTTACATATTTTGTTCTTTGTACCATCCTCTTTAATTCAGTTTATTAATTGTCTTAAGTAAAGAATTGATTATTCATTTAAAACTGCTCAATCCTTTTTACTATAACATTAAACTTGAACGGTTCGCCTGTCTTCTCCTCGAATAATCTATGGTACTGAGCAAGTATTTTTAATGCTTCAATTTTATTATGCAGTTTAATCGACTTCCGCTTACCGTCTTTTGTATCTGCAATTGTCACTTCAGAAATTGCGCCCATTAATTCATTCGGTATTTCATGCGAATCCTTTATTGTTATTCCCTCCTTCATTATCGTTATGTAATCTGTTATCCGCGAAAATCCCACTACCGCCAGCTCCCGGATAATCTTCTCCTGATCGTTTTTGTAATTGTCATATATCTCCCCAATACGCTTCGATAATTCGTTCCTAAGGTTAGCATTGGTTAGCATCCTGGAAGCTGTTACCTTGGCCGATTTAACCGAATATCCCGCGCGAATGGCGGCCTGTTTGCCGTTCAAATCCTTTAAGTACTCATTCAGGAAGATTCTCTGCTTTTCCGGTATCTCGCTTTTACGGCTCATATTATCAAACTTGACAATTATCTATATTAAATTAACATTTTATTTGCTATTAATGTCAATTATTGTTAAAATATGTCAAGAATAATGTCAAGTTCGGAGCATTAAATGAAAATCGGCATAATTAATATTTTCGACTCCATTTCCACCTTCGGCATCTCCTCTAAAAAAATCCTGGCAATCCTTTCCGACTTTAAGGAAAAGAACATCACTGAAATAGAAGTCCGAATCAACTCCGCGGGAGGATCTCTGTTCGAAGGATTCTCAATCTTTAATCAGCTCAGGGATTTCGGAAACGTTCACACAATCGTCGACGGCGTTGCCGCCTCAGCCGCTTCTCTAATTGCCCTTGCCGGCAGTAAAGTCTCGGTCTATAAGAACTCCTATCTCTTCATTCACAATCCCTGGTCTCTCGCGATCGGTGATCATAACGATATGGAATCCGCTTCCGAGGATCTCAAGAAGTTTACTCAGACTATCATAGATCTCTATAAATCCAAAACTGGTTTATCCGAAGAGGAACTGAAGGACTTCTGTACTAAAAACACTTTCCTAAATTCTGATGAATGCCTCAGCTACGGTTTTGCCGATGATGTGATCGATAACTATCCTGTCAAAAAGTTTGTCGCCCTCAGCTCTCAGATATTCGATCCGGAAGATATCGCCGCATCAGAGTCAGACGGCTTAAATCAAACCGGTACTAACCAGAACGATATTAACCGGAAGCTCCTTGAACTCGGCAATTCTATTACTTTGCTTCAGAACAATATTGACCAGCTAAATTCTCTAATGAATCTTTCCGATGAAGAAAGAAAAATTCTCTCCGATAAGGAGATCTTCGCAAAACTCTCTAATCCGGAACCATCCTATTTTGCATTTTCTGCAGAATCCGGCTTGACGGAAATTCTTAACACAAAGCTGAATGACGGTAAGTTTACCCCGGCGTTTGTAAAATCATTCTCGGAATTATTAAACTCAATTTCCAATATTCCAT
>DAOSDY010000005.1 GCA_035362835.1 Melioribacteraceae bacterium | reverse complement strand
CTGGGATAGTTAAAAAAAACGGCTGTTACTAGCAGCCGTTTTTATTGGAGAATTTTGATTTGTTAATCGATGTAAGTCAACCAACCGTGTTTATCTTCAACTTTGCCGTACTGGATTCCGGTTAGTTCTTCATAAAGTTTAGTTCCTAATTCGCCCGGTTTACTCTCATCAAACATCAGGAGTTTTTCGTTATACTTCAGTTTGCTGATTGAAGAAATAACGGCGGCAGTACCGGTTCCGAAAATTTCCTGGAGCGTTTTGCTTTCGTAACCGCTTACAACTTCCTGAATTGAAATCAATCTTTCGTTGATATTGTATTTCCAGTCCTTCAACAGTTGTATAACTGACATTCGGGTAATGCCGGGGAGAATTGAGCCGTTTAAAGCCGGAGTAACCACTTCATCTTTAAAGCTGATGAAAATATTCATAGCCCCGACCTCTTCAACAAATTTTTGTTCAACACCATCGAGCCAGAGTACTTGAGAAAATCCTTCTTTCTTAGCTTCTTTTTGAGCGAGCATTCCGGCTGCGTAGTTACCTGCAGTTTTTGCTTCTCCCATACCTTTTCTTACCGCGCGAACATACTTATCTGTTACAAGAATCGGAACCGGAAGGAATCCTTCAGGATAATAAGGACCGACAGGACTGAGCATAATAATCAGTTTATAAGTTTCTGATGCCCTAACGCCGAGTAACGGTTCGGTAGCGAACATTACAGGACGGATATAAAGAGAATGACCAGGCTTTGTTGGGATCCAGTCCTGTTCAAGCTTAATAAGTTCCAGAAGGGAATTGAGTACGAATTGGGGATCAACTTCCGGGATGCACATTCTTTTTGCTGAACGGTTCAATCGCTCAATATTTTTTTCCGGACGGAAAAGTGCTATTCTTCCGTCAACCTGTTTGTATGCTTTAAGTCCCTCAAATATCGATTGTCCGTAGTGAAGAACTATAGCCGCCGGGTGAAGTTCTACTTTGCTGAACGGTTTAATTGTTGCGTTGTGCCATCCGCCGAATTCGGGATCGTAATCCATTTCGAAAACGTGGTCAGTGTAGACTTTCCCGAATACCAATTTCTCCGGTAATACTACTTTTGTGTCTCTTTCCAGAATATCAAGAGTTAATTCGTTCATATCTCTCACCATAATTTTTAAAATTAATTGGATCTTACTTCATTTAGATGTTATATAAAATAAAATGCCCGGATATATTTTCCGGGCATTATTCATAGATGAAAAATGATAATGACGATAATCAATAACGATATTTTTAATCTCTGCTTCATTAATTAACTGGAGAAAACCAAATTCACTTTCTTCTACTTGAAATATATATGAATTTGGTATTAATTGGCAATAATAAAAGAATTACTTAATTTGAATCAAAAATCTGAATTGTAAAATGATATTTAAAAAAATCGGATTAGCAATTACTTTCTCGCCAAACGGTTTACCGTTAATTAAAACAGCCGTCCGTCTTAAAAATCTTTTTAATTCTCAACTCTATTTAATTCATGTCGGACATAGGTCGCCCCAGGTAGAATCTCAAATGAATTACCTTATTGAGAATTCTGGACTTACTCAAGAATCATTTCACATGATATGGCAGGAAGGTGAACCGGCCAAAGCAATTTTAAGAGCTGCATCTGAAAATAATATCGACTTACTGATTGCCGGAGCACTTGAAAAGGAGAGCGTTATCAAATACTACCTTGGTTCGGTTGCGCGTACGATTATGAGGGAAGCAAATTGTTCTGTACTTATAATTACAAGTCCCATTAGGGAATCCAGACCATTTAAAAAATTCTGTGTCTCGGTTGATTTCTCATCCATCGGTGAAACCACAATAAAAAAATCTTACGAATTTGCCAGGCTTGAAAAGGCCGAAGAGTTTATTCTTGTAAAAGAATTTGAAGTTCCAGGTCTTGCAATCACGGTATATGATACGGGTTCAACAAGCGACAACGAAAAGAGGAAACTGATCTGGCAGAAAGAGGAGGAGGAAAAATTAAAACTGTTTGCCAAAGAACTTAATTTAACCGGAATTAACTACTCTACAGTTGCCCTATTCGGAAAACAGGGCTGGGAAGCCAGAAACTTTGCAAAGAATAACGGAAGCGACCTTTTCGTTGTCCCTTCACCTCCTAAGAAACTTAAATTTTTTGATAAGTTATTTCAGCATGATCTAGAATTCGTACTTAGTCAGCTGCCCTGTTCATTATTAATAGTACGCGAGTAAGAGGAATTAATTGAGTATAGCCGAAACAACTGTATTCTTAATAAGTTTGAGCGTAATACTACTATTCGCGAGGGGATTCGGCGAACTCCTGCGCTATTTTAAACAACCTGTTGTCATGGGTGAAATAATTGCCGGAATAATTCTCGGGCCTACAATTCTAGGTACTTTTTTCCCGGAAACTTTCAATAAGCTTTTTAATCAATCAGATACAGTTACTATTGCTTTGAGCGGAATTACACTGCTTGGTGTTGTAATGCTGATGCTGGTATCCGGTCTGGAGATTGATCTAACGCTTGTAATAAGACAGAGCAGGTCTGCCGCAACAATTAGTTTTCTTGGTGTTCTTTTTCCATTCTCATTGGGATTTGTTGCTGCTTATTATTTCCCCGAAGAGCTCGGTATCTCAGAACTGAAAATGCGTCTGGTTTATGCACTTTTCATCGGAACAGCATTATCAATTACGGCGCTTCCGGTTGTTGCCCGTACCTTAATGGACCTTAATATTTTTAAAACTGAGATCGGTTTCTCAATTATTACTTCCGCGATGATCAACGACCTTATCGGCTGGATTATTTTCTCCATTCTTCTTGGAATGATGGGTGTTGGATCCGGGCACGGGCTTGAATTCAAATCATTGATAATCACAATCGTAATTTTTGTTTTTGTACTTCTGATTATTCTGAGAAAATTAATCCATTATTTGCTTCCGCTTCTCGAAAAATATACCTCATTCCCTGGCGGCGTACTCAATTTTATATTAATTGCCGGATTTATCGGTGCTGCATTTACTGAGTATATTGGTATTCATGCAATATTCGGTGCATTTATTGTTGGAATTGCAATTGGCGATTCTGCAAATCTTAAAGAGGGTACCAGGGAGATTATTAATCAATTTGTGACGAACATTTTTGCCCCTCTCTTTTTTGTATCGATCGGATTAAGAATAAATTTTATCGATAATTTTGACCTTTCCTTAGTTTCAATTTTTATTCTCCTCTCTTTCATTGGAAAAGTATCAGGGTCAACGCTCGGTGCACATTTAAGCGGATTTAATAAATACGACTCACTCACAATCGGATTCGGTCTAAATTCCCACGGTGCTATTGAAATAGTTCTTGGAACAATCGCATTTCAGGCCGGACTAATAGATGAGAAAGTATTTGTTGCACTCGTAATAATGGCTCTGGTAACATCAATCTCAAGTGCGCCGATTATGAGCTATTTCATAAAGAAAGGAAAAGAAAAATCCGGATTCCTTTCCTATTTAAAAACTAACAATATCATCTTCTCTGATGCTGAATCAAAAAATGAGATGATAACAGAATTGTGCAGGATTGTATCATCCGGCAATAAAATTGATTTTCAAATCCTTTATAACGAGGTGATTAGAAGAGAGGAATCCATGTCCACCGGATTGGTAAATTATCTGGCTCTTCCTCATGCAAGGATCGTATTAAACGAATCAATAGTCGCAGTTGGAATAAGCAGGAGGGGAATTGAATGGGACTCTCTTGATAAACTTCCTGCCAAACTAATTATTCTCCTTCTCACCCCGAAAGAAAAGCCGGAGATTCAGCTTCAATTACTCTCGGAGATAGCAAAGAAATTCGCTGATCCAGGACTCATCAATAATTTGTGCGAAGCTAAGGATCAAAAAGATTTTGTTTCCAAAGTAAAACAACTTTCTTAGTTTAATATTCGAATTTTATGGACTCTGAATATTGATCGGACTATTATCAATACTGGGCAGAAAAACACTCGATTTTTTTCAGGAGTGCGGTCAGGTTTTTAAGCTGCTTGCTGAAATAAACCGTTTTGCGCCGTCGTTATTTAAGAACAGAAAAAATTTTATTTATCAGATGGAACATATCGGCGTTAATTCGATACCGCTTGTAATGATAATAGCTGTTTTTACCGGAGCTGTTGCGGCATGGCAGGCTGCTTATCAGTTGAAAGGAATTGCACCTCTTTCATTTCTTGGAACCGCTACTAGCAGGGCAATTATTACAGAACTTGGACCCGTTCTAACTGCTATAGTTATTGCCGGAAGGGTCGGCGCTTCAATTGCCGCGGAAATCGGTTCGATGAAAGTAACCGAGCAGATCGACGCTCTTGATACAATGGGTATTAGTCCGGTCCGGTTTTTAGCTACTCCGAGGTTCTTTGCGGCGGTTACTATGATGCCTGTATTGGTGGTTTTTGCTAACGCAATTGCAGTAATAGGGGCCTATTTTATTTCCAATTTGTTTCTCGGCGTTTCATACAACGTCTTCTTCGAATCGGTTAGAAGATATTTTGAATTCAGCGATCTAATTTTCGGTCTTATAAAAGGGATGATTTTCGGGGGCGTTACCGCATTGCTTGGTTGTCATATCGGATTCAAAACCGAAGGGGGAGCCGAGGGAGTTGGGATTTCTACCATCCGTTCATTCGTACTAAGCTCTGCAATGATCCTCATTATTGATTATGTAATGTGGACCCTCATATTCTAAACCGGATTTTACGAAAGATTATTTTTAACCCTATTCAAATTTTATTTCAAAAAATTATTATGAGTTTAATAATATAAATGTAATTCTTACTGCCGATTTTCCCGGACGAAAAAAAATCCTCATAATCTGAAGTAAATATTTCTGTGTAATTAAAACAAAATGTTGTCCCTGCTTTCTAAATTGAAGTTAGTAAACAAATAGACTAATTTTTCCGGGCAACTATTTTTTTTATTGATTACGGAGTTATGATGACAAATTTTAAAATTAAACCTGCAATTAGAACCGAAAATGTTACTTATGCCGTTAGGGATATTGTTGTTTTAGCCAACGAAGTAGCCAAGAGCGGCAGGGAAATGCTCTATTTGAATATCGGCGATCCGAATCTTTTCGACTGGCAGCCGCCGAAACATCTGATTGAAGAAACTCATAAAGCAATGCTTAAAAATCTGAACGGATACGCACCTTCTTCCGGAATTAAAGAAGCCGTTAAAGCAATTGAAACTGAAGCCGATAAAAAAGGAATTAATAATGTTCAGGATATTTTTGTTACTACCGGCGCGAGTGAAGCTATTGATATCTGTCTTACCGCTCTTGTAAACGACGGTGAAAATGTTTTAACTCCTACTCCGGGTTATCCGCTTTATACTGCAATCCAGAGCAAGTTAATGATGTATGAAAATCCTTATTACCTGGACGAGAGCAACGGATGGCAGCCGAATATCGAGGATATTAAAAGTAAGATTAATGAAAAAACACGCGCTATTATTCTGATTAATCCGAATAATCCCACCGGCTCCAATTTTTCACCCGAAACTCTCAAACAGATTATCGATCTTGCTGTTAAACATAATCTTGTAATCTTTGCCGACGAGATATACGACAAGTTACTAATGGACGGGAAAAAACATACATCCATAGCTTCTCTCAATTCTGAAGTTCCGGTAATAACATTCGGCGGGTTATCCAAGAATTATATGGTCCCCGGTTTCAGAATTGGATGGGGAATTGTCAGCGGTAACAGGGAGGTTCTCAAAGATTATATAGAAGCTATTAATAAATTATTACGCGCCCGGCTTTCAGCTAATCATCCAGAGCAATACGGTATTGCGCCGTCGCTTCTCGGTGATCAGTCGCACCTTGAAGTCGCAATGAAAAAACTTACAAACCGCAGGAGTTTGACTGTTGAAATGATGAATGCAATTCCGGGAATTTCGTGCGTTGAGCCTGAAGGTGCGTTTTATGCCTTCCCAAGTATCCACAATATTTCCGACGATGCTCACTGGACTCGGGAACTGATTAAAGAAACCGGAGTAGTTGTTGTACACGGAAGCGGATTCGGACAGGTCCCCGGTACAAATCATTTCCGGATTGTTTTTCTGCCGCCTGAAAATATTCTGGAAAAGGCTTATAAAGCGATTTCGGAGTTTCATCAGAAGTATGTTGAAAAATTCGAAAAAGTACAGGTTAAGTAGTTACAATTGAAAAAGCGGGAGTTAATTCTCCCGCTTAACTCTTTCGATTGAAAATGCAGGGATGCAGAACGAAACATATTCGCATGGTTCATCAAACGGATTTGAATACCTGACGCGCGTTCCTTTCTTAACACAAATCGATTCACCTTTTTTCAGAATAATTTCATTTCCGTCAACTTCAAATTTTTTCCTTCCGGAAATAATAAATGTAATCTCATCGAACTCGGGAGTTTGAAATGGTTCCGACCAGCCTGCCGGAGCTATCATATGTGCAAAACTGTAATCCCCCGTATTAATGCTGGTTATACCGAAATGTTCTTCTATTACTTTACCATCGGTCGTCGGTACAATATGCGGCGACTTTTGTATTTCAAATTTACTCATCGTTTTTCCTCAATTCTTCTGTATTTAAATTTTTGCCTTTTTCAGTCTTAGTGAATTAGATACAACCGATACGGAACTAAGAGACATTGCCAGCGCAGCTATCATCGGATTGAGCATCCCGGCGGCCGCAAGAGGGATTAATACAACATTGTAAATAAATGCCCAGAACAAATTCTGTTTAATTGTTCTTAGCGTATGAGTTGAAAGATTGATCGCCTTTACCACACCCGAAAGGCTTCCCTTTACAAGAGTTATCTGCGAAGTTTCTATTGCAACGTCAGTACCTGTACCTATTGCTATCCCTACATCCGCACGAGCCAGCGCTGGTGCATCATTGATACCGTCGCCTACCATTCCTACAATTTCATTCTGTTGCTGATATTTCATAACAACTTCGGCTTTTTCGTTCGGTAATATCCCGGCTTTAAATTCATCAATACCAGTCTCCAAAGCAATCCTGGCCGCTGTTTTATTATTATCACCTGTAAGCATAACGGTTTTAAGTTTCATCGAATGTAATTTTGAAATCGCATGCGCACTGTCGTCTTTTATTCTGTCCTCGATAGAAATCAATCCTTTCAATTCTCCTTCTATTGCAGCACATATAACAGTTTTTCCTTCTTCCGCTAACTTGTTGTAATCTTTAATTCCGATCGCAGTTTTTACAGAATACTCATTCATCAGGTTTAAGTTACCTGCAATTACTGTTTTTCCATCTACAATACCGGTAATTCCAAATCCGGTCAAACTCATGAAAGACTCCGGTTTTAATAAAGGGACGCCATCGGATTTGGCTCTGTTGATAATTGATTTTGCCAGTGGATGTTCCGAATTAGATTCAAGAGATGCAATGAATTTTATTAACTGATCGGAATTAATTCCATAAGTAATTATTTCTGAAACTACAGGTTTACCTTCGGTGATGGTCCCGGTTTTATCAAAAACGAGAGTCGTAATTTTATTTGCCATTTCAATGCTCTCACCGTTGCGAATCAGAATTCCGTGTGAAGCTCCTAATCCTGTGCCTACCATAATCGCAGTGGGTGTTGCTAATCCTAATGCACATGGACATGCAATGATTAGAACGGCAACAAAATTTATAAGAGCATTATTGAATGAGTCTTCTCCTCCCGTAAAAATCCAGACAACAAATGTTGCAAGAGCAATTATAATTACTGCCGGTACGAATATCCCGGCAATTTTATCTACAAGCTTTTGTATTGGCGGTTTGGTCGCCTGCGCGTCTTTAACAAATTTAATTATCTGGCCGAGAACTGAATTATCCCCAGTACCGGAAACTCTGAAATTGAAAGATCCGTTTGTATTGATCGTACCGCCGATAACATTATCACCGATTCCTTTTTCGACCGGAATGCTCTCGCCTGTAACCATCGATTCATCAACAGCGCTGCTGCCCGAAATAATTTCCCCATCAGCAGGAATTTTTTCGCCCGGTTTTATTATTACAATATCATTCAGATTCAGATCGGAAATATTAATTTTTTTCTCATTTCCGTTTCGGATTATTGTAGCTGTTGGTGGTCTCAGTTCTAGTAGTTTTCTGATGGAATCGGTTGTGCGGTTTTTTGCTCTATGCTCCAGTAATCGCCCCGTTAGTATAAGTGTGATAATTACTGCCGACGTTTCAAAATAAACATGAATTGCCGATTCTTGCACTCCTGCGAAAGCGGGGAAAAGGGTTACCAGTGTACTGTATCCATATGCAGCACCCGTGCCTATTGCAACAAGTGAATTCATTTCAGCGGTAAAATGCTTTAAATTATTCCAGAAAATTTTAAAAAATCTTTTTCCTGAAATGAATATGACAGGAGTTGTTAAGATTAACAGGATTTTACGGGTATCTTCACTGTTAAGAAACCAGATCTTTTGAAAGAAAGAAAAGTCTGAAAGCATGCTGATTAAAAATACCGGGATGGTAAAAAGTAATGAGATTATAAATTCTTTTTTAAGCTCTATATAGGCACGATTCTTCTCCCCGGACTGCGATTCGAAACTTTCCGACTGTTTTTTTTCAAGAACTCCTACGTTAAGTTTATAACCGTATTCTTCAACAGTTTCGGCAATCTTGAGGAGATCAACATTCTCTTCTGTAAATTCAATGTTAACGCTCTCGGTAGCAAGGTTTGCAGTTACATTTCCGACACCGTTGAACTTACTTATGGTTTTTTCCACGCGGGTCACACAACTTGCGCACGTCATACCTTCTACTGGGATCTCGATTTTTTTCGGCATCTTTTAATTCTTTCTGACTGAATAACCGGCTTCTTCAATCGAACTGATTATTTCTTCTTCAGTGACTTTTGTCTCATCGAATTTAACCTCAGCCGAACCGATTTCCACATCGCAGGATTCCAGTTCCAGTTTTGCAAGTTCTTTTTTAACTGCCATTACACAATGCTGGCAGCTCATATTTTCAATTATATATTTTTTCTGATTCATGTTATATCTCTTTTTATGTTTGAAATTAATTTATAATTAGGGAAATCAAATAGGAAAACAGAAAAAATTCCTTTCCGAAGATTTTGGTGAAATGACTGAATATTATTTTTCGGGATTTTTCTTCTTAGTATTGAGCGTATACATATCGTTGTTTTCATTTTCGTCGTACTTATCCAATATCTGGTCGCCTAATGAAGAAACAATTTTTTCTTCTCCATAATTCTTTGCTTTCGGAGATTTTTGTTTTGTAGTAACATCTGGACTTTTCTGGCTGGATGTTTGCGGAGTTAAATTCTTTACGATTTCAATTCGGTCCGGTTTGGAAACCTGTTTCTTAATATTCGATTCCTTTTTAACTTCCTTTTTAGGCTGAACAATTGGTTTTACATCTTCCGGCTTCTTAATCTCTTTAATTGGTTTTGGGTTTCTATCAACAGGTCTTTGATGAGGGATCTGACCGGTAAGTCGTTCTACTATTCTTCTAATCGGTTTGCGCTCGGCAGCAGATGCTTTTGCAATTCGTATCTCAGCTGATTCAATCAAACCTTTTTTTTGCTTTATCTTATAGGTAATAAATGAAAAACTGATCACAACTACTGCAAGGATCGCAACAATCTTCAGAACGGTCACTATTATCGGGATTAATTCCATGAATTAAAAATAGGAAAATTAAATTATCCGGACAATTTATTACTTGGATACGACTGCTTAATTATGCGATGTGACTGGAGGAAGCTGCGTTAGCAGTTACTGCAACAAAATCATTATCAATATTATTGTCTGAATAGAAGCTAAGGATATTAAATTGCGACAAATCATTCAAATATTTTGCTCTGGATGTTTTTTTATAAACTCTATCGCCCTCATTTGTCCTGTATTTTTCGTTCTCATTCATCACTTCAATTCTGGATCTTTGTAAATATGTTTTAGGCTGTTTATAAATCCTGTTGCGCTCTTCATAATTAATTGTATTATCTGAGCGTCTTTCCCTGCCACCGTTTTTATTAATGGCTTGCTCGTTCTGGAAGTAATCTCTCGGTAGTATAACCGGACTATGAGCTGAATCAATATTCTGCGTTCTGCTGCTATTGTTCGCAATTACCTGTTTATTATAGATGGATGGATCGATTGCGACTCTCCTAACTATAGGTGCTGGATGCCTGATTTCCCTTTTTTTGATCTCTGCTTCTATAACCGGATTTGATTTACCTCTTGCCTTAAATGATAAATAAGAGATTGTGGTTACAATCAATAATAATCCAAAGAAAAGGATCAAACTCGTATATATAATCGGGACAAGTGACATATTTTCCTCTTAATTCCACATTAATCATTCAAACACCATACCACAATTTTTTTTGTGTTTCAGGCAATTTTCAAAGCTTAAGAATTCTAAATTCAGGAAAGTGTATTGCTTTGGGACATCTACTATGTTATGACGAAGTAATTTTTTCTTCTTATAAATTCCGCTAACTCCTTTTGCCGTTGGATTTTAATACGATTATTGATATTTTGCCACGCTAAAAATTAAGTATTGAAGTAAACAGAGGAAGAATATGACAAAAGCCGACATAGTTGAGAAAGTCGCTTTAGGGACCGGTCTTACAAAACTGGAGACCGAAGCAATAATCGAAGGATTTTTGAATACTGTGATCCATGCTTTGAGAGAGGGAAAAGGGATTGAAATCAGAGGATTTGGCAGTTATAAAGTTAAAAAGAAAAATGCCCGGTATGCCCGTAATCCTAGAACAGGTGAAAAAGTGTACGTTGGCGATCACTTTGTCCCTGTCTTTAAATTTTCCAAGGATTTTAAAAGTGCGGTCGATTCCGGAATGAAAGAGTTGAGTATAGAACAGGAAAGCTAGAATATTGAATATGACTACATTTCCAGAAAAAATAAATTGTTCAGTTTGCGGCGAAGAAGTTGATGTAAATGATAACTTCTGTTCAAGTTGTGGTGTCGTTCTTAAGAAAAAAACCAAGTCCGACTCCAGTAGAGGTACAAAAGGGATTGAAAGTAAAAGCAAAGATCTGAAAAATGAAAATTTTTCCGGAAGGAAATCGAAAGAGAACACTAAGAAAAATACTTCCGATTTAAAAAAGATTTCTTTTGTAAAGCTTTTCTATGTCGCTTTTTCCCTTTTGTTAGTTGGAATGGTAATTATCTTTTCTTCGGGTGTTATTGATAACGGGGGATCCGTTTCATCTTCTGCTCAAAATACTGATGATGTTCATAGCGGCGTTGATCTCCAGTATCTTCAAAGAATAAATTCGCTTGAAGAGGAATTAAAAGTAAAACCGGATAAATCGAAACTACTTGAACTTGCTCACCTTCTGAATGATTCTGGCTTAAAACCAAGAGCTATAGAAAAATATCAGGAATATCTAAAGATAGACCCGAAAAATGCTGACGTTCTGGTTGATATGGGTGTCTGTTATTATGAACTTGGAAAATATGATGATGCTCTGAGGTTTATGAAAGACGCACTCAAATTTCAACCGAAACATCAGATTGCTCACTTGAATATTGGCATCGTTTCCTTATCGGCAGGTATGCACGATGAAGCTGTTGATTGGTGGAAGAAGGCGGTCGCCATTAATCCTAATAGCGATGTCGGTAAACGGGCGCAGGAATTAATTAATTCACACTAATGGAGGTACAACATGCCTTGCGGCAGAAAAAGAAAACGCCATAAAATGGCAACACACAAACGGAAAAAACGTTTGCGTAAAAATCGTCACAAAAAGAAATTGAGATAATATTTCCTTAAGCCACCTTAGCTCAGCTGGTAGAGCAGCTCATTCGTAATGAGCGGGTCGTAGGTTCGAGTCCTATAGGTGGCTCTCAATTCTTTACTTCCCACAAATCAAGATTAATCATCCTCCCTAATTCTATCCTTGATCTTTAATTCTAATACTCGTTATCAATTCAGTGTTGACTTTATTTAGGTAGCCTTTAAATTCCTAAAATCCAGTTTTCTCCCTCATTGTTGCGTTATGTCAAAATCCTGATCTTTTTGGATTTTTTAGAAAAAAAATCTTGACAATCCCATACAAAATCAGTTATTTTGCATGCAAGTGGGTAATAGTGTTTAATTTTCCCAAAGAGTGGTGGAGAATGTTTTTAGGCAGCTTTAAATACTCGGTCGATTCAAAGGGTCGGATCAGCATACCGGCACGATTCCGTAAATACGTAACTCAGGAAGCCAACGATACATTTATTATTACAAGGGGCATTGTTCAGTGTATCGATATCTATCCGCAGGATTCCTGGAAAAATGAAGTGCTCGTTAGAATTAATCAACTCGATGATTTTGATCCAGATGAGTCGGCATTTAAAAGAATGTTGCTCGAATTAGCTGCTGAAGATAAACTCGATTCTCAGGCACGTCTACTCGTTCCTAAAAACCTTCTTGAGTTTGCGGGTATCGACAAGGATGTTCTGATCCTTGGTCAGAATAAAAAAATCGAAATCTGGAATCCAGCGGTTTATGAATCGCATAAAAAGGAAAATTTAAAACCGTTTGCTGAAATCGCTAAACAGGTGATGCAGAAAAAACCGAAATGAATCAACATGTGCCGGTTCTCTTAAAAGAGAGCGTTGATTTATTAGTTGGTAATATTCAAGGAATTTATTTCGACGGCACAATAGGTTTTGGCGGGCACTCTTCGGAAATACTGAGTCGGCTTCACAAAAAAGGGAAACTTGTTGCAACGGATAAAGATTTTGAAGCGTTTGGTTTTTGCAAAGAAAAATTCAAGCACGACAAACGCATCGCTATCTACAATACAGGTTTTTCCGATATCGATACTATATCAAAAATTGAGTTCATTGAAAAATTTGACGGCATCTTTGTAGATCTAGGGGTTTCTTCCTATCAGCTCGATAACATCGAATCGGGCTTTACTTTTAGAGAAGATGCACCCCTTGATCTAAGGATGAATAAAAACGCAGGTTCTCCTGCTTCAGACATCCTGAATAATTTTTCTCAGGAACTCATTTCACAAATTATCTGGAATTACGGTGAAGAAAAACTTGCCCGTAAGATTGCCCGACTCATTTCAGAAGAAAGGGAAAAACAAAAATTCGAATCTACGCTTCAACTGCGAAAAATAATTGAAAAGATTGTACCCGAAAGATTTCAATCAAAAACTTTATCAAGGGTTTTTCAGGCTCTTAGAATCTATGTGAATAATGAATTGGATGAATTAAAAATATTTTTAGATAAAGCTGTCAACCTTTTGAATATTAACGGGAGTATAGTTGTACTTACTTATCATTCCCTCGAAGACAGAATTGTTAAAGAAAAATTTAAGTACGAAAGCCTTGAATGCATTTGTCCGCCCGGCACTCCGGTTTGCATCTGCGGCAAGGAAAAAAGATTAAGAATTGTGAATTCAAAGCCAATTCTTCCAGGCGAAAACGAAATCAAAGAAAATAAAAGATCAAGAAGTGCAAAATTGAGAGCCGCTGTCAGGACTTGATATGAAAGGATCTTCATTGAAAATTTTTATTGTGGTAATTATCGCCGCTGCGGTTGCTCTCTTTGTTTATGTGGCTTCACTTACTGAAATAAAAAATATGAACAGGGAACGGCTGAATAAAAATGAGTCTCTTGCCGAAAAGAAAAATAGAATTCAATCGTTGTTTGTCGAGATCCAAAAACTTTCGGCTGAAGACCGAATTGTAAAATTTGCCATTGATTCCCTAGGTATGCAGCGGCCTTTTGAAAATCTTGAATCAATAGTTGTATCAAAAGAACAGATTAATCAGGTAGAGAAAATTACAAACGGAAAATATGATTAATAAAAGAGCCCTGATCATTACTTTTATTCTCCTCTTCGGCTTCATTGCGCTTAGCGTAAGGCTTTATGTTATTCAGATCTCCGGAAATGAATACTATTCACTTATTGCCGGGAGACAGCAGAACAAACCTCAAACCGTTAAAGCCGGTCGCGGTACTATTTCCGACAGAAACGGTGAAGTACTCTCTTATACAAGTGATAATATCTCCTTCTTAGTCGATACCCGTATGATCGATTCTCAAAAAGCGGATTCTGTTGCATCTCTTTTCTCCGGATTGTTCGGAAAAAACAAAAATCACTATCTCGCGCTGATCGAAAACGGTTTTAAAAATGTCTGCCTCGAAAAAAAAGTCCCGATGGAAAAAGCACTTCAGCTTAAGAAAGTTGTAATAGAAGGTCTGTTTTATGAAGAGGATTTTTCACGAGTATATCCTTACGGAAGCCTTGCTTCGCATCTTCTCGGATATGTTGATAAGAAAATGACCGGTGTGGACGGTGTTGAAAAAGTTTATAATGAAAAGCTAATCGGTACCGACGGATACTATGTTTTTGAAAAAGATGTGCTTGGACGGATTGTTTCCGTTAATGAAAACGAATCCCGCTCTCCTTCGGCCGGGAATAATATCACACTTACTATAAACAAAACTTATCAGCAGATTCTTGAAGAGGAATTATCTAAAGGATTGGAGAAATATGAAGGCGAATCCGCTGTCGGTATTATTATGAATCCTGATTCCGGCGAAATCCTTGCTATGTCGAATTCACCGGACTTTGATCCCGCTAACTACGAAATATTCCCGGATCAGGTTAGAAGAAACCGGCTCCTTACAGATACTTATGAACCCGGATCTACAATGAAATCAATCTCGATGTCTATTCTGTTTGAACAGAAACTGGCAAAGACAGACGAGATAATTGACACAGAAAAAGGTACGTATTATTTCAAGGGAGTAAAAATATCCGACACACATCCGCATACGAGTTTAACTGTCCGGGAAATCCTTGAACAATCGAGTAACGTAGGAATGGCAAAACTTTCACATCGCATTCCGGATGATTTGTTTTATAAATTTTTAAGGGATTTCGGATTCGGCAATCCTACTTCAATTGATCTTCCGGGAGAAGCTTCGGGACTTCTTAAAAAACCGAATAGTTTCTCGGCCGTTACGAAACCCTTTCTTTCATACGGTTATGAAATTTCGGTTACGCCTCTTCAGATGATAGCGGCTTTCAGTTCTTTAATTAATGGCGGTACTCTTTATCAGCCGTTTGTCATGAAATCGGTTTCGGATCAGAATGGTAAAATTCTGGAAGAAACACATCCGGTTAAAATCAGAAATGTCATTAGGAAAGAAACTTCGGATTTAATTAGGGAGTTAATGGTTGGTGTTGTTGAACATGGAACTGGAACACCGGCTCAACTGGATGATGTTATCGTCGGAGGTAAAACGGGTACAGCTCAATTGCTGATTGATAATTCCTACTCAAGGAAAAAACATAATTCGTCGTTTATCGGATTCTTTCCGGCGGATAATCCCAAAATTGTGTGCCTTATTCTCGTTAATGCCCCGCAGGTAGGTAAGTACGGCGGACTCGTTGCAGCTCCTATATTTAAGGAAGTTGCAAGAAAAATAGTTGATGCGGATCTGACTCTTGTACCGGAAAAGAAATTGATTAAGCGGAATAAAAATATTGCCGATAAATTTATTGCTGATCTTAAGACATCGCCGGTTTCCACATCAAAAAGTTATCTCAACATTTCTGCAAACAATAAGAACCGGACAACCGCCAGGAGAATTTTTAATGAATCAAGAACTACAATGCCTGATCTTAAAAATCGTTCACTAAGGGATGCCATCGCTCAATTGAATGAACTCGGGCTCGAATACAAAATTTCGGGTGCCGGAAAAGTTGTTGGACAGAGCATCGAACCGGGTGCTCCGTTTTCACCCGGCGATACGTGCTTAATTAAATGCGAACCTGTAAGTAAATTGAATAATAACAGAATTAATTGATGAAATTATCTGAACTGTTAAATAAGGTTAAGGTTATCCAGGTCTCGGGTAGAGCAGAATTCAAGGAAATTGACTCCCTCTCTATTGATTCAAGAACTGTCGGCAATAAAACTCTTTTCTTTGCAATTGATGGATTTAAAACAGACGGACATAAATTCATACCAGATGTAATCAGCCGCGGTGCTGCAGCAGTTGTACTAAGCAAACCCGAGCTGGTACCCGATCATCTCTTCGCTCACTCCGGATCTGTTAAAATAGTTGTTGATGATACAAGAATCTCGCTGGCCAGGTTTGCAAGTCAATTTTATAAGGAACCCTCCCGTAAATTAAAACTGATCGGGATTACAGGTACTAAGGGAAAAACAACCACAGCTTTCTATATCAAGAGTGTATTTGACTATGCCGGATTCAATTCCGGTCTCATCGGAACAATTGCGAATTACATTGGCAGCAATGAAGTAAAGACACTACTTACAACACCACAGTCGCATGAAATTAATTTCCTTCTTAACGAAATGGTCAAAAGCGGTTCTACTCATTGTGCAATGGAAGTCTCCTCGCATGCGCTGCATCTGCACCGTGCAGATTGTCTTAAATTCCATGCGGGAGTCTTTACCAACATTACTTCCGATCATATGGATTACCATAAAACGGAGGAACATTACCTTCATTCAAAAAAAATTCTCTTCGATATGATCGGTCCCGATGGTTATGTGATATATAATCTGGATGATCCTAAATCGAAACTCCTTATAAAAGATTCCAAAGCTGAAAAATTCTCTTACGGAACCTCCGATAAAGCCGATTTCAAAATCGGCAGTATTGAATTTGATCTCGACGGAACTACATTCAATATAACTTATGAGGGGAAGGAATATAATCTATCAACAAAACTGGCGGGACATTTTAATGCATACAATGCCGCTTCGGCATTTGCGGTAGCTCTACTCGACGGAATCGATCCTCTCACAGCCGTTGAAGGAATCAAAGCGGCTAAACAGGTGCCGGGCAGATTTGAAATTGTATCAAGAAAAAATAAAAAAGTGATAATCGATTATTCCCATACATCGGATAGTCTTAAACAGGCGCTTCTTGCTGTTCATCATATCGTTAGGAAAGAACGGCCGGTCTACACCGTATTCGGCTGCGGCGGAGACAGAGATAGAACTAAAAGGCCGCTTATGGGTGAAATTGCCTCTTCTATGAGCGACCGTGTCTATGTCACTTCGGATAATCCCAGAACTGAAGATCCGTATCTCATTATTAACGAGATACAGATGGGAATTAAAAATAATAATTACAGAATAATAGAAAACAGGGAAGAAGCTATTCGTGCAGCAATATTTGAGAGCGAGGATAATGCTGTTGTTCTGATTGCCGGAAAAGGACATGAGAATTATCAGGAAATAAACGGAGTAAGGAAACATTTCTCCGATAAAGAAATTTCAGAAAAATATCTGGACGAATGGGCAAAATAAAAATTACAATCGAAGACATTTTTAATCTGCCGACGGCGGTTATTTATAATCCGGATAATTACAGTCCGGCAAGATCAATTCAAATTGATTCCCGCAAAAAACTGCGGGGCTCCATCTTTGTTGCCATAAAAGGTGAAAAATACGACGGGCACAATTTCATACCGGAAGCAGTTGAAAAAGGGGCCGGATCGGTATTAATAAACAAAAAGAATTATAACAAATTCCGTTCGTTGAATATTCCTGTAATTACAGTTGAAGATACTGTTAAAGCACTTGGCGACCTAGCTGCTTTATGGAGAGACAAACTGAATGCTAAAGTGATTTCAATTACAGGAAGCACAGGAAAAACTACAACTAAAGAAATTGCAGCTGTTCTTCTTAACGAAAAATATAAGGTTGTTAAAACCGAAGCGAATAATAACAACCATATCGGTGTTCCTATTACAATCTTATCTGCAGATGAAAATTGTGAAATGCTTATTCTGGAACAGGGAACGAATCATATTGGCGAGATTCCTTATTCCGCAAAAATTTCACGGCCCGATCTCTCTCTTATAACTAATATTGGTGATTCACACATCGAGTTTCTGAAAAACAAAAAAATGATCTACAGGGAAAAATCTGCTCTGTTCGACGAAACTGCCAAAAGAGGCGGAATCATTCTTGCCAACACAGATGATCCGATAATCGCCTCGAATATTAAAAAGTATCCGAATGTGATAACGTACGGTTTCAATAAAAATCCGGACCTTAAAGGAAAGTTGTTGGGTTATACAGACGACGGCCGCACTATAATAAAGATTAACCAAGCTTCCGGACCAATCACATTGCCCATTTACGGTCAATCGAATGCCGCGAATTTTCTGGCTGCGGCTGCAATAGCAAAACAGGTCGGACTTTCTGGTAAATTGATTAAGCAGGGTGCGGAAAAATTAACTCCGGTTCACGGCCGCCTCGATGTTAAAAAGTTTCATAAAGCTGTACTGATCGACGATACTTATAACTCCAGTCCGGCTTCTGTTGCAGCAGCCTACGATCTGGTTAAACGGATCAGAACTTTTAAATTAAAAATCGTTGTACTCGGGGATATCTTCGAGTTAGGCAAGCAATCGGAAAAAATTCATAGAGAACTTGCAAAAATTTTTACATACGACAAACAACTGTTTGTCCTTACCGTAGGTAAGGCAATGGGAAGTCTGACGGATCAACTAAGGAAGAGAAACATTAAATCAATTCACTTCCATTTACGCGAGGCACTTTCTCTCTATCTGAAGTATGAGGAGATCGAAAACTCGGTAATTCTGGTTAAAGGCTCGCGTGGAATGAAGATGGAAGAATTTGTAAACATTCTGGAGAAAAGGTTTGAATAATGTTCTACTATCTATTTGATTACATCAACGAAAAATTTAATCCGCCCGGATTCGATCTGTTCCGGTTTCTTACTTTCCGGTCAGCACTCGCGGCAATTACCGCTTTGATTTTGTCTTTCTATATCGGACCCAGAATCATTGCAAAATTAAAAGCAAGACAGGTAGACCAGCCGATTCGCGAAGAAGGACCAGCTACTCATAAGAAAAAAGCAGGGACTCCGACGATGGGCGGATTGATTATACTATTCTCTGTTGTACTTCCGGTTCTCCTCTGGAGCGATATCAAAAGCATTTTTATTCTGCTGGTCCTCTTCGCTACTGTTGTTCTCGGAATTGTCGGATTTCTGGATGACTATCTTAAAGTTGTGAAAAAACTTCCGCAGGGATTGATTGCCCGCTATAAATTGATCGGGCAGATTTTTGTTGGACTTATTGTTGGATTGGCAGTCTACTATTTGCCCGAGTTCTCGAACTATAATACTCAAACGACATTGCCCTTTTTCAAAAATCTTAACTGGGATTTTTCATACCTCTATATACCATGGGTCATTTTCATTATAACCGCAACTTCCAACGCCGTAAATCTTACTGACGGCCTGGATGGTCTTGCAATTGGAACGATGATAATTGTGATGCTCGCGCTCGCGATAATTTCTTATATGACGGGCAATGTTATTTACGCCGATTACCTGAATATTTTTTACATATCCGGAAGCGGTGAACTTACCGTTTTTATTGCAGCTCTGATCGGTGCGGGACTCGGATTTCTCTGGTTCAATTTTTATCCTGCTCAGATTTTTATGGGCGATACCGGATCGCTAGCGCTGGGCGGTGCTTTCGGTGTAATAATGATTGTGATTAAGAAAGATCTTCTTATCCCGATTCTCGGTGGCATCTATTTCGCTGAAACCCTGTCTGTTATTATCCAACGCCTCTATTTCAAATTTACCAAACGGAAATACGGAGAAGGCAGAAGAGTCTTTAAGATGGCGCCGATTCATCACCATTTTGAAAAACTCGATTGGGCTGAACCCAAAATCGTAGTAAGGTTCTATATCATTACTATCATTTTAACAATAATCAGTCTCGCTTCATTTAAGATAAGGTAATGGAAATAAAAGGGAAGAAAATATCGATTATCGGCGCTGTTAGAAGCGGGATTGGCGCTGCACGACTCTCAAAAAAACTCGGCGCTGTTCCGTTTGTAAGTGATTCGGGTAGCGAGGAAAAACTGAAAACATCAATTGCTCTTTTTGAATCGGAAGGAATCGATTTTGAACTTGGCGGACATTCGGAAAGAGTTTATGAATGTGATCTTATCATTACAAGTCCGGGTGTTCCAACAGACTCGGTAGTACTAAAAAACGCGGCTGCAAGAAAAATAAAAATTATTAGCGAGGTTGAATTTGCCTCGTGGTTCTGTAAAGGCGGAATAATCGCAATTACCGGTACTAACGGAAAAACAACTACAACGGCTCTTATGAACCATACGCTGAACGAATGCGGAATCAAATCTTATTCGGCCGGAAATATCGGCAATGCCTTTTCCGATATTGTTCTGGATGTTAAAGAGGATCAATTTGTTGCTCTCGAAACTTCAAGCTTCCAGCTCGACTTTACTGAAAAATTCAAACCCTTTTTCTCGATCATACTGAATATTACTCCTGATCACATGGACCGTTATGAGAATAAACTTGAAAAATACATCGCTTCCAAAATAAAAATTACTGCTTATCAGGATGAATCGAATTTCTTTTTGTTTAATGCCGATGATATTAACACATCCCGTACAATGCAGAATAGGCGGGTTCAGAAATTAAGCTTCTCACTTACTAAGGAAGTTCCGGCAGGCGCTTTTGTTCGAAACGGTAAGATGTTTTTTGCCTGGTTCGGCGCTTTAGAAGAAGTTTGTCCGGTTACGGATCTTTTTATAAAAGGTGAACACAATGTGGCTAATGCTCTGGCGGTTCTGGCGGTGGCTAAAACATTAAATCTGCCAAACTTGAAAATCCGCGGGGCGTTTCAGTCATTTCATGGTGTTGAGCACAGAATTGAATTTGTCCGCGAACTTAATGGTGTTGAATACTACAATGATTCCAAAGCTACTAATGTCGATTCCGTTGTGGTCGCGCTTAAGAGTTTTGAAAAACCGATCTACCTGATACTCGGCGGTAAAGATAAAGGGAACGACTATTCACAGATTGAATCACTCATCAGCAGGCATGTTAAAAAAATCTATGCCATTGGTGTTTCGGCTGAAAAAGTTAAAAGTTTTTTTGAATCAATTGTTGAAACGGAAATAAAAAACTCTCTCGAGGAATGTGTTGAATCGGCAATGCTGCAGGCTTTACCCGGTTCAGTGGTTCTGTTATCGCCGGCATGCGCCAGTTTCGATATGTTCACGGATTACGAACACAGAGGAAGGGTTTTCAAAAAGGCGGTTAATAATCTATAATATGAAAGGTCTATTAAAAATATTCATTCTGCTTGTGGTTGCATTTATGCTTCTCGGCGCAATTATGGTTTTTACCGCGAGCGGTACATACAGCATCTCGAAATTCAATAACATTTATTTCCTTTTCAAATCTCATCTCTGGAAAGTTATTGCTGCCGGATTTTTATTCTGGGTTTTCGCCCAGATACCGTATGACAACTACCGCAAATACAGCAAATATCTTTTAATCGGTGTAATTGCTCTGCTGGTATTTACATTTCTTTTTGCTCCTAAAGTGAAAGGGGCTGCAAGATGGATCGACCTCGGTTTTATTCAGTTCCAGCCTTCGGAAGCGGCAAAACTGATTCTGATTATGCATCTGGCGGTTATGATTGAAAAGTTCGATCAGAAAATTTCCGAATTCAAGGGTGGATTTGTTTTTCCTCTTATCTGGATAATTGTTGTAAGCGGACTGATTCTTATTCAGCCTAATGTAAGCACGAGTCTCATAATTGCCGCAACGGGATTCACTTTGCTATATATCGGCGGCGCAAGATTTAAGCATATCGGATTTACTTTCCTTTCCGTTTTCGGCATTGCTTCAATCGGAATTATGATATTCAAACACTCGCGCGAAAGAGTTTTAACTTATATAAACAGTTTGTCCTCCGGCGGTGATATTAATATTCAGGTTACACAGGCTAAAATTGCGCTCGGCAGCGGGGGCTGGTTCGGACTCGGATTAGGACACAGCAGGCAAAGCGATCTTTTCCTTCCCGAATCTTACGGAGATTTTATTTTTTCTATCCTCGGAGAGGAAATGGGCTTTGTTGGAACTGTTGCAGTTCTCTTCTTCTATCTCGTTCTTTTTATTATTTGTCTGATAATAGCTAAAAAATCTCAGGATCAATTTGGACAGCTGCTTGTCTTCGGACTCGGTTTCAACATTATTCTAAGTGCTTTTATTAATGCGGGAGTGGTAACCGGAATACTTCCTACGACAGGTATTACACTTCCTTTCATAAGCTTCGGCGGAACGTCTATTATCCTTTTTGCAGTATCAACAGGAATTATTGTAAATGTTGCCCGTCAGTCGATGGCAACAGAAGAATTAAGGATTGCACAGGTAGGATGAGCGGAACAACTATATATCGTTTTCTATTTGCGGGCGGCGGAACCGGGGGACATCTTTATCCTGCTCTTGCAGTTGCACAGCAGATTAAATTGATGAAACCAGAAGCCGAAATTTTATTTGTTGGAACCGCGGATAAAATTGAATCCCGCGTGGTTCCCGAATACGGATTTAATTTTAAGTCGATCTGGATAAGCGGATTCTCTCGAAAGCTTACATTCGCAAATATTCTTTTCCCGCTTAAATTGTTCGTCTCAATGGTTCAATCGCTTTTGATCGCAATGAAATTTAAACCGAGAGTGGCAATTGGATCCGGCGCATATGTCTCCGGCCCTGCTGTATGGGGCGCTTCTGTTCTGGGATCGAAAATAGTTCTGCTCGAACAAAATAGCTATCCGGGTGTCACTAACAGACTTCTCGAAAAGAAGGCTGATGAGATTCATATAACGTTTGAAGAATCAAAAAAATATTTCCGCGACCAGCAGAAATTAAAACTAACCGGTAATCCGGTCCGGTTGAATCTGAACTTGATACCAAAATCCGATGCTCTGAAAAAATTTGCACTGACGACGGATAAAAAAACGGTTCTTATTATCGGTGGAAGCGGAGGCGCCCGCGATATTAACGAAGCTGTTGCTCTCTCTGTTACTAAACTGATTAGTAAAAATATTCAACTGATCTGGCAGACAGGTCCCTTCTACTATGAGCAGTATAAAAAGTTTGAGGGAGTTAATGTAAGGGTAATGAGGTTTATTGATGATATGTCGGCAGCATATTCGGCCTGCGACCTGCTTATCGCAAGAGCCGGAGCCACAACAATTACCGAAGTATCGTTTCTCGGTATTCCTGTAATCTTTGTTCCTTCTTCTCATGTTGCGGCGGATCATCAGACAAAGAATGCCAGGGCCATCAGCGATGCCTCTGCTGCAATTATGATTGAAGATAAAAATTTGAAATCGGATCTCTTTCCTGTAATTGTAGAATTGATTTCGGATGAAATGAAATTGAATTCACTTAGAGAAAATATTAAGGCCTTTGCAAAACCGGACGCCGTTAAAATAATTGCCGGTAGCATAATTAAAATGGCCGAAAGTTTATAAGGATTTTTTATCATGATGATGCAAACTGTAAAGAATGTTCACTTCATCGGTATCGGCGGAATCGGTATGAGCGGTATCGCCGAGATCCTCTTGAGTCAGGGATTCACTATTACAGGATCCGACCTCAATAAGACTGAAGTGACCGACCGCCTCGAAAGCCTCGGCATTAAAATCTACGAGGGCCATTCTTCCGAAAACCTGAAAGAGGCTGATGTTGTTGTCTATTCTTCTGCTGTTAATCTTGATAATCCGGAAGTTAAAGCTGCTATCGAAAGAAAAATACCGGTGATCAAACGCTCGGAAATGTTAGCTGAGTGTATGAGGATGAAATACGGTATCGGCATTGCCGGTACTCACGGAAAAACAACTACTACTTCGATGGTCGGACTTGTTCTTACCGAAGCGGCTATCGATCCTACGATAATTGTAGGCGGTAAACTGAGCAGTCTTGGCGGCACAAATGCCCGTCTTGGAAAAGGAGAGTACATCGTTGTTGAAGCTGATGAATTCGACAGGACATTCCTGAAACTTACTCCTGTAATCGCAGCTCTAACAACTCTCGAAAAAGAACACCTGGATACATATAAAGATCTTGAAGATATTAAATCGGCATTCATTGAATTTGCAAATAAAGTTCCGTTTTTCGGTTTTGTTGTTCTATGTCTGGATGAACCTGCGCTTCAGGATATTATTCCTCTTATCAATAAGAAAATATTTACTTATGGTCTTACACCTCAGGCTGATGTTCGCGCTGTAGATATTATCCATAAGGAAAATTCTTCGGAATATACACTTGTATATAAAGGCAGAGAACTCGGCAGAATTAAATTGAATATACCCGGGCTTCATAATGTCCGTAATTCTCTTGTAGCTGTAACGATTGCTTATGAGATGGGGGTCGGCTTCAATATAATTCAGAAAGCACTCGGTTCTTTCGCCGGAGTTTACAGACGTTTCGAAAAGAAGTATGACAATGAAATAATGGTAATTGATGATTATGGCCACCACCCGACAGAAATTAACGTTACTCTCGACGGAATTAGAAGGGGCTGGAACCGGAGACTGGTTGCTGTATTTCAGCCGCATCTTTATTCAAGGACTAGGGATTTTTATTCAGAATTCGGCCGGTCGTTTCTTAATTCGGATGTTTTTATTTGTACCGATGTTTACCCGGCGAGAGAAAAACCGATCGATGGAATTAGTGGTCAGCTTATTGCCGATACTGCAAAAAAATTCGGTCATAAAAATGTTTACTACGAGCCCGATAAAACTAAAATACCTGAATTGCTCAAGAAAATTTACAGGAAGGATGATATCGTAATAACACTTGGCGCCGGAGATATTTGGAAATTCGGCGAAAAATTTATCGACCTTATTAAAACAAAAAAGTAGATGACTAAAAAACAAAAAATATTCAATCTCTCTCTTCTGTTCATCATGCTCGGACTGATAATCTATCTCTCTTTCTCCTTAAACAGAAATGAGAAGGAGAGAATTGATGTTATTTCACTCGAAGGGAATGTTCATCTTTCAAAGGAACAATATTTTGAATTCGCAAATATCCTAGACCGGAATCAGTACTTCGGACTAACTACAGAATTAATTAAGGACAGACTTCGCAAGCATCCTTACGTTGATAATATCGATGTCCGTTACGACGGTAGCGGAAAGGTTTCGGTTAAAGTAATAGAAAAAAGTTTTGAGTCGATTCTTCTCTACGCGGATAATCAATTTCTGGTTACAGATAATCTCCAGATTCTCCCGATGCTTCCGAAAACCCGTAGAATCGATTATCCGGTGATTATTAATCCGGTTATAAATGATCTTGTATCGATGAAGTTCTATAAGAATAATGAAGATATTCTTACAGCATCAAAAATAATTAGTGCCGTCAAATTGATTAACCCGGAACTGTACGACGGGCTTTCCTCCGTTGATATGCAGACGGGCGGAGATATTATGCTCGAATTCTCTTTCATCAATTATCCTGTGATAATTGGAAGAGGAAGCGAAATAAGAAGAACAATTTATTTTAATAATCTATGGACTTATCTGAAAGGGAAAGAGATAAATAACATAATGAAATATGTCGATTTGAGATATGGAGGTCATGTCTATCTGGGCATACGTGAAACCTCAAACGAGGGGGATAAAACATCATGAAGAAAAATATAATTGCAGGACTCGATCTTGGTACAACAAAAGTATGCGCGGTAATTGCTGAAAAGGCGGAGAACACGGTTAATATTCTCGGTTTTGGCATCGCCCCTTCGGATGGATTGAACAGAGGTCTCGTCGCAAATATTTCGAAGACTGCGGAAGCTATTACGGAAGCTATGAATGTTGCTTCCAACAGGGCTGGTCTTTCAGTTAAAGAACTTAATGTCGGTGTCGCCGGCGAGCATATAACTTCGCTCCGGCACAGAAATTATGTTACAATCAATAATCCGGAACATGAAATCGCGGCATCTGATCTTGAACGTCTCAAATCCGATGTTCAGACGATCAGAATTCCGTCCGACAGGCAGATCCTTCACATAATTCCTGAAGAATATTTCGTCGATTACCAGGGCGGAATTGAAGATCCGATCGGTATGTGCGGATCGAGATTGGAAGCTGTTAATCACGTTGTTCTCGCTTCTGTACCGGCAATTCAGAATATAAAAAAATCGGTTGAGCGTGCAGGTTTCGTTGTTAAGGATTACATACTTCAGCCAGTTGCCTCAAGTCTATCGGTTCTTGAAGAAAACGAAAAAGATCTGGGAATACTTCTCATCGATATAGGCGGCGGCACTACGGATATTGCAATCTACCATAAGAGGGCGATTAAACATACTAAAGTTATCGGGGTTGCAGGTAATCAGGTTACTAATGATATCCGCGAAACCCTTGGAATCGTTACGGCAGATGCTGAGAAACTGAAGAAAGAATACGGGTATGCGACCGAAACGGCTATTATTAAAGATGAAGATATATATATCAAAGGTGTTGGTGCGAGGGGAAATATAAAAATTCCTGTTACGCTTCTTACCCAGATTATCAGTGTAAGAATGCGTGAGCTCTTCTCTCTTATAGATAACGAACTTCGCCACACGGGATTCAAAAACAAGGTAAAGGCGGGAGTAGTTCTAACAGGCGGCGGTTCTCTACTTAAAGGA
This sequence comes from Melioribacteraceae bacterium, assembly GCA_035362835.1. NCBI lineage: Bacteria > Pseudomonadati > Ignavibacteriota > Ignavibacteria > Ignavibacteriales > Melioribacteraceae > Melioribacteraceae bacterium. The sequence goes on along the minus strand of DAOSDY010000005.1, from coordinate 79,880 downwards.
TGTACAGAACTTGCTGAAGATGTTTTCGGATTACCTGCCAGGATCGGCGTGCCGCTTGAGCTCGGTTCCGGACTCTCAAACGAAGTTGAAAGCCCCGAATTCGCAACCGTAGCTGGATTGATAAAAGGAATTCCGGGTAAGTCTTCTTCTGAAAGTTTTACAATTGTAAAAGCTCCAACCAAGAAGATCAACTTTGGAAAAGCATTTAAGAAAGTACAAGATTTTTTTGAGAAACTATAAAAATACCACAACAAGGAGGCTATATGCTTAAATTCGTCACTCTGGATATGGAAGAACCTAAAAAACTATCCGCACAAATTAAAGTAGTTGGTGTTGGCGGCGGCGGCTGCAATGCTATCGATAGCATGATCAAACGCGGCTTGAGCGGAGTTGAATATGTTGCCGTTAATACCGACGCACAGGTTCTTGACAGCAGTCTTGCTATGCACAAAGTTCAGGTGGGTACAAATGTAACGCGCGGACTCGGAGCCGGCGCAGATCCAAACGTAGGTAAAAAGGCAATCGAAGAAGACCGGGAAAAACTAACACACATTCTGGAAGGAAGCGATATGGTTTTTGTTACTGCCGGAATGGGCGGCGGTACGGGAACCGGAGGCGCTCCTATAGTTGCTTCTATTGCTAAAAGCCTCGGCGCTCTGGTTATTGGAATTGTTACTAAACCGTTTGCCTGGGAAGGCAAGCAGAGAATGAAAAATGCCGATGAGGGCATTAAAGAACTTCGCCAGTATGTGGATAGTTTGATCATCATTCCTAACGGTAGAATCTTGAGCATTCTCGATAGCTCCACGGCCGCACGTGCTGCTTTCGATAAACCCAATGAAGTTCTCTACGAAGCTACAAGAGGTATCGCAGATATTATTACCATAACAGGAATTATAAATGTCGACTTTGCCGATGTTCGCACCGTTATGAAAGAGAGCGGGCAGGCATTGATGGGCTGCGGTATTGCAAGCGGGGAAAACCGTGCGATCGAAGCGGCGCAGAAAGCTATTTCCTCACCGCTCCTCGAAGGTATTTCAATCAAAGGCGCAAAAAATATTCTTCTCAATGTTTCCGGCTCATCTAATATGACGATGCAGGAAATTGAAGAGGGTAATAAAGTGATCTACGAAGCTGCAGGTGAAGAAGCCAATATCATTTTCGGACTTGTAAATAAAGATGAATTGACTGAGTACATATCCTATACTGTGATTGCAACCGGATTCGGATCCGAAATGAGTACCAAGACAATCAGCAACATTAAGAAAGAGAAAGAAGAAAAGGTTAAAGAGAAAAAGACGGTTGCTGTTGGCGGTTTTGCCAAAGGGAAAATTGAAGTGGATCAGAATGCAGATCTTACTATCCCTACTATTCTCCGTTATAAACCGAAAGGAAACGATCCGGAACTCTTCCCGGACGATTCTATGATACAAAGCGGTTTTAAAACAGAACCGAATATTTATATGGAAGAAAACGACTTCGGTAAATCCAGATTTGATGAAGAGGACAGCTCTTCGTTCTTAAGAAAAATTATGGATTAAAATGATCCTTTAATATAAAGGTGAAGATATGACAGGGTTCATTTTACTCGGTACAATGTTCCTTGTAATTGTTCTTATGTCATACAAGGCATTTAAGATCTTTCATTATTTCAGATCTGATGTTGAATAGTCTTACTCAAAAGGCTGTTGTTGATTTTCCCTTGTTGTGGTGACGAGCGGATTAAAGAAAATCAACGCAGCCTTTTTGTTTATTACCTCATTTCCTGATAATCACGATTTACCTTCAATTTCTGTTTTATTTTCATTCTGTAATTACTAATTTTATCCCACTTAAAAATAAAGTCTATCCTTATGAAAAAACTATTTGCAATAATTTCCCTGTTTCTTTCATTAAATCCGTTATTTGCACAGGAGGGAGAGGATGTTGGCTGGGTTGCCCGATTCGGACTTGCCGGCGGATTTAATCCTTCATTTGTATTTCCTGATATTGATCCCTTAAACGTCGAAGTTAAAAAGATGGGTTTAAGCGAGCTTTCCGGCTCCAATCTCTTTCTTTGGGGCGGCGGCGGTTATGCTTATATAATGCTGATCGATAACCTGCGTATCGGCGGAATCGGCTTAGGCGGTTCTACCAGCAGCAAAGGTATAGTTAACGGATATAACAGGGAGGTCGATTATAACTTCGGTCTCGGTGGTGTTACCGTCGAATATACTCTCCCGTTTATAAAATCCATTGCCTTATCTGTTGGCGCAATTATCGGTGCCGGTTCGCAGAGTATAGAAGTCTATCAGAACAAGAATGACTATTCATGGTCCGGAATCTTCGGTAAGGTAACCAGCAGCGGAATTACATTTCATGATGATGTCAGTTACGAAATAACTAATACGTTTTTTACAATTGTACCAACTTTGAATCTGGACGTTCCAATAAACCGGTTTGTAGCTCTCCGGTTCGGCGGCGGATACATTTTCAACTTCAACAGCGATTGGGAAGTTAATAACGGCAGGAATATCTCGGGTGTTTTTCCTGAACTGACCGCAAACAAATTTTTTATTCAAACCGGAATCTATTTCGGATTCTTTGCATTTTAAATAATATGAAAACAATTTTAGTTACAGGTGGCGCTGGATTTATCGGGAGTAATTTTATCAATTACTTTCTCGATAAAAATCAGGAATACAGAATTGTTAACCTCGATAAACTTACCTATGCAGGCAATCTGGAAAACCTCCGTTCCAGCGAGAAGAAAGAAAATTACAGCTTTGTAAAAGGGGATATAACAAACAACGAGCTTGTTGAATTTCTTTTCAGGAAGTTCGAATTTAATTACGTGGTTAATTTTGCCGCGGAATCGCATGTAGACCGGAGTATTCTCGGCTCGGAAGTTTTCTACCGCTCAAACGTGATAGGCACTAATGTTCTGCTTGAAGCTGCCCGCCGTCATAAAATTGAAAAGTTTGTTCAGATCTCAACCGATGAAGTCTACGGAAGCCTCGGCCCGACAGGATTGTTCACAGAGGAGACTCCGCTTTCGCCTAATAGTCCCTATTCATCCAGTAAGGCTGCTGCCGATATGATGGCGCTCTCATTTTTCCATACATACGGATTACCGGTTGTGATTACGCGATGTTCTAATAATTACGGCCCCTTTCAGTTTCCGGAAAAACTGATTCCTCTGATGATTATTAATTCATTGAGCGGTAAAAATCTTCCGGTTTACGGCGACGGACTTAATGTCAGGGATTGGGTCTATGTTATTGATCATAACCGGGCAGTTGAAACGGTTATGATAAACGGCCGCCCGGGGCAGGTCTATAACATCGGTGCTAGCCGCGAAATGAAAAATATTGATATTGTTAAATTAATTTTAGCTAAATTAGACAAGCCGGAAAGTCTGATTCAGTATGTTAAGGACAGGCCTGGCCACGATAGAAGGTACGCGATCGATTCTTCAAAAATTCAGAGTGAACTCGGCTGGAAACCCGAATTCGATTTTGAAAAAGCTATGGATCGTACGGTCGAATGGTATCTTGGAAATAAAGTTTGGTGGAACAGAATTATTTCCGGCGACTATCAGAATTATTACAAAACTCTTTACGGAGACCGCTAGAGACAAATCTTTACTATCCTTCAGATTTTAGAGTTATATTAGTGCCCGAATATTTTAATTTTTTGTCATTCAGAACAAACGGTAAAAAGATGGTCTGCTGTCTTTATTATTATATCCGTTTCTTCTTAACAGGTATTATATTTTAAAAAGCATTATGAAATAACCGGATAAAAACATGAAAATGACAATTAGAATTCTTCTGTTAATATTTTTATTCAGTTTTAATTCTCTTTTTTCACAGACCAACGACCAGATTCTGCAGAAAGGGAGCGATACAAAACTTCTTCAGCCGATTACAGTTACAATCGGCGGTAATTTTGTTGTTACCGGTTCGTTCACTGCTTTCGCTTCTCAGAGACTCGATCATTTCATCACACAATTGTTTAATGAGTCGATGGAAAGATCTCTCGGAAATATTTCCCAGTTCGAAGTACTTAAAAAAATGAACGATGAGTTCGCTAAATATCCTCTGAGAGATATTATCCTAAAGAGAATGAACGGCCAGAAAATAATGATTGACCTCTTTAAGTATAGACTGTCAGGGGATTTTTCTCAAAATCCTTATTTAATGAATGATGATGTAATAATCTTCCCGGGCTACGATGAAAAAACAAACTTTGTTGATATCACAGGAGCAGTTAATAAACCGTTGAAGTTCCAGTTTGTAGAGGGTGACAAACTATCCGACGCAATCCTTTTTGCCGGCGGGATCAACCAGGCATATAACGGCGTTACATCAGCAGAAATATCAAGACTCCATGAAAAAGGGAATAGAGAGGAATTAATAACAGTAAATATTCAGGATGACTTCCCTTTAAATCGCGGCGACCGTATAAGAATTCTTTTTGACGAGAACAGCAGAAAAGATTATAAAGTACTTGTGATCGGCGAAGTGAACAGTCCCGGTTATATCCACATTACCAGAGACAACACAACTATTAAAGAGGTAATTCAAAAAGCAAAGGGATTTACTTCCGGTGCATGGCTCGAAAGATCCGAACTCCTTCGGGGAACAAATGAATCTCAAATCCTTAAAATGAATTCATTAAGAGAATCATATGAAAAGGATAAAAATTTCAATATGCTCTTTACCGAAAAGTTAGTGAATGAAGTTAACCTTGAACAATTAAAACTGTTTCGTATGGCCGATACATTCCCAGAAGATTCGATGGTTGTTATTATTGATAATGCCCTTCGAGTTCTTCAGAGTAAAAGTATAATTGATTTTACTAAGATTAATTCCGACACAGCTTCGGATGGCAGTTACAGGGTTGGCGATGGCGATATAATAGTTGTACCCAGAAAAGAAGAGCTGGTATATGTATTCGGGCAGGTAAATAATCCCGGATTTATCAGATATGAAAACGGAAAAAAATACAACCATTATTTGATGAAAGCAGGCGGAATGGGTGAACGAGCAGAGGATGAGGTTAAGATAATTAAAGGTGATTCATATGCCTGGATTACTGCTGATGAACATTCTATTGTAGATGCAGGCGATTTTATTTATGTCCCTAAAAATGTTCCTGTTTCCTTTGATTATTATTTAAGGGCGATCGGATCGATTTCAAGCGTCGTTACTGCTATTGCAACCGTTATTCTTATTCTGTTGCAATCGAATAAATAAATTTAATTACCAGGTTACTTTTTAACGGTCAAAAAGTAAATACATAACAAAAAGCCGGATGAGAAATGAGTAATAATCAAATTGAAAATCAAAAAAGTCAGATGAAAGTCGGAAGCTCTTTATTTGATCTCTTCGAGTTAATAATCACCTACAGAAGATTCCTTTTTATATTCATCTTCCTGGTAACAACCGGCGCTACAATCTATGCGTTGCTTGCTCCAAAATGGTATAAATCTACTGCCTCGGTTTTTCCGGCCGAAAGAAATGACTTGCTTTCGAGTCTATCCGGTCTCTCAAGTCTCGCAAAAGGATTTGCCGGAAGTGGAGGTCTTGCAGCTTTAACCGGATCCAATACCGAATCCGATAAATATATTGCTATCCTGAAAAGCGGTACAATGACTAATGATGTCATAAAAAACTTCGACCTGATAAAAGAATACGAACGAGAAGGAGACTATTACGATAAAGTTGTGGGCGACTGGGAAGATAACCTTGAGCTCGAAGTTCAGGATGAAGGTAATCTCACTATATCCGTTTACAGTAAAAATCCGCAGAAAGCCGCCGACATGGCAAATTACCTGGTCGGAAAACTAAATGAAATTAATACGAGTCTAAGTGTTACTAATGCAAAGGCCAACCGGGAATTTGTTGAAAAAAGATATCTTCAGAATATCGGTGATATCAATAATCTTGAGAATGCTATGAGGTCTTTCCAGGAAAAATATGGTGTTATCGCCATTCCCGAACAACTTGAAGCGACAGTTAAATCAATGTCCGAAATCTATGTTGAACTCTATAAAAAAGAAGTTGAATTTAATGTGGTTAAGCAGACTTATGGAAAAGATCATCCGCTAACCACTAATTCTGAAATTGAAATGGTTGAGCTGAAGAAAAAAATTGATATGTTGAATAAAGGGACGGATGATTCACAGAAAGATGTTAAACTGATCATTCCTTTTAAACAGGCACCTGAACTGGGAAATGAATACCTCAAAATTTACCGGAACCTCGAAATCCAATATAAAATTCTTGAGTTTGTTCAACCACTTTACGAACAGGCAAAAGTTGAAGAAGCAAGAAACACTCCCAGTGTACTGGTTCTCGATTATGCCGGACCAGCCGAACGCAAATCAAAACCTAAAGTTCTGCTATATCTCCTTCTCTCATTCGTTATCTCTTTCTCCATTTCAATGACGGCGGTGATGATCTGGCAGGCAATAAAAAATCTGAGACTTATCGATCAGGAGAGGTTTGATACTCTCGTTAAATCTGTGAAGAAAGATTTTTTCATCAAGAGTTAAATCAAAAGAGATAATCTGAAATTGGCCAGGAAAATGAATCCGGAAAGTAATTCGCTATGGAAAAAATCAATGTTTGTTTCTATGTCCCAGTTGATCAGATTATTTACAAATGTTTTAATATTTGTCGGTATTGCCCGTCTCTACGGACCTGAGGAATACGGCCAGTTCACAATCGCTTACACACTTGCAACCATTTTTATTGTTGTTGCCGATTTCGGATTTGATGTGCTTCTTACTACCGAAGTGGCTAAGAACAGGGATGACGTTGTTAATATCGGCCGGAAATTCTTCTCGATGAAAATACTCTTCACACTTCTGAGTACAACATTTATGCTTTTGATTCCGGCTTTCAAAGCATTCAGTCCCGGAAGCAGAAATATTATCTATGTCCTTGTCCTCTATATGATCTTTACAACGTTTACCAACTTCTTTAATGCAATTTTCAGAGGTTACGAACGATTTGAGTTTGAAACTAAAATTTCATTCATAACCAACCTCATTTTGCTGTCACTGCTTATTCTGCTCGGCACACTGAAAGTAGATCTTTACTTTTTAATGATCAGTTTTGTAATGGCAAGATTCGTCGGACTTATTATTTCAATTATTAAATCAAGAAAACTTGTGGGCGGAGATTTAATAAAACTTGATTTTTCGGGTTGGAGAATAACATTGGCAAGTGTTCTTGTTTACGGGATTCATTTCCTCTTCGGCAACCTCTATTTTCAGATCGACACAATTCTTCTCGGCTTTATTCGAGGTGATCAGGATGCAGGTATTTATCAGGCTGCATTTAAGATCATGTTAATGCTCCTGCTGATTCCCGAGATTGCAATCAGTACTATTCTGCCGATGTTATCAAAGGTTTTCGTAAATAATAGAGAATCATGGAGTAATATAGGCCGGCTGCTTTTTAAAATTCTTTTCTTTATTGCCCTTCCGGTAGCAATTTTACTCTATTTTAATTCCGATATAATTATCACTATCGTTTTCGGGGGTAAAGCATTTAACGAGGCGATCCCCGTACTGCAGATCTTTTCATTTGTAATTCTACTAAGATTTTCTGTTGAACCTTTTGCCCTGATGCTTACAACAGCTAACCGGCAGAGGATAAGAATGTATGTGGTAATTACCGCAACGATTCTCAACCTTATTATTAATTCATTAGTAATTCCGTATTATGGAATTATTGGGGCTGCGTGGGTTTCAGTTGGTATTAATGTTCTAGTCGGATTAGGATATATCATTCCGAACCGGAAATTTTTATTTGAGTGGCTCAATGGTATTAAGATTTTATTTTTTCTGGGCCTCATAATCTTTTCATTTCTATTGGTTGATTCAACCATAGCTGCAACCGTGGTTACGCTCTTGTTGTACGGAGGACTTTCATATTTTATTGGATTCACCGGAGCCGAAAGGTCATCGATAATTAATAATTTTCTCTTCAGGAGATTCTGATATTTTGAGCTGGGTATCTGTAATATCGTTCATCGGATGTCTGCTTATAATTTTATATTTATTGCGAAATAAAGTGGACGTATTCTCACCGGGAAAGATTTTTGCATTAGTCTGGCTACTTGCAATCGGGTTGACGGATCTTAAGTTAAGCCGCCTACAACATGAATGGCCGCCAATCGTCTGGCTTCAGGTTCTGATCGGACCTTTCACTTTTCTATTGGGCGCAGGACTTGTTTATATAATTAAATTGAATAAAGAAATCTGCACAATCGAAACGATCAGGAATTATCGTAATCAATTCAATCTGAACACTTCGAGAATTTATTCAACAATTATTCTGCTCTTTGTACTTTTCATTTTCGGTTATGGCGTAATTTATCTATATACCGGTGAGATCCCAATTTTCAGCCCTAAACCGGGTGTTGCAAGGGCAAACTTTACTATGTTCGGAATCGGGCTGTTTCTTCACAATGTTGTTCTCATTGTACTTTTTACAGTCATTTATTCAATTCTCGTTCAAGAAAAAACAAAAAAGAAATTATTGCTTGGCGCTTTGTCCGTTATTTCGGTCGGCCTTTATTCACTTACGCTTCAAAGATATCAGATATTTATGACGATTCTCCTTGTCATAATTCTTCTATACTACACTACATATAAAATAAAACTGAGCACAACATTAATTACCGGTGTAGTAATTGTAGTTTTCTTTTTTCTTGTTTCATCCTTCCGTGCAGGGGAGATAATAATTCTTGTTCTTTACAAGATTTCGAAAATGAAATTTTCTCCTGAGTATGCGGTTTTCACTGAACCGTATATGTATGTAACAATGAATCTGGAGAATTTTGCCAGATCGATAGAGAAAATTGAGGAGTACTCTTTCGGCTATTATACTTTTGATTTCGTAACCGCGATTACCGGTTTAAAACACTGGATAAGTGAATATTTTTTCATGACGGAAAATCCCTTCCTTATTAGCAGTTACAACACCTATTCGGCATTCTGGACTTATTACAGGGACTTTGGTGTGTTGGGGATTTCTGTAATACCTTTTTTCGGGGGTGTGGGAATCAGCTCGCTTTATTATTCGCTGCGTGAAAAGCCGACTCTATTCAAAATCTCTATTTACGGGATGCTGATTTATGGAATAGTATTCTCTTTTTTCAACAGCATTTTCGGATTTTTATGGTACGTTTATAATGTTGTGGTACTGATAGTCGTCTTTAAGTTTATTTCCAATAAATAAAAGAAGATTTGAATCTTTCAGAAAAAATAGTTTCCGGAATCTCAGACCGTCCTTCAATCGACGTAATAATTGTCAACTGGAATTCCGGCGGACTGCTCAAAAATTGTATTCAATCTATTCCCGCAGCACTGGACGGTTCTTTCGTTCTGAATCGAGTAATAATCGTAGATAATGACTCGTCCGATAATTCTCTCAATTTTGAATTTGATCGGAATCTGCCATTATCATTCATAAAGAATCGGCAGAATTCAGGTTTTGCAAGAGCATGTAATCAGGGGGCGTCCGGTTCGGAAGCGGATTTTCTGCTTTTCCTGAATCCCGATACGGTTCTGTATAATGATTCATTATCAAATCCGTCCGGATTTCTGGCCTGCAACCCTGAGGTTGGAATTGCGGGTATTCAACTGGTTAATGAGGAGGGCGAAGTAGCCAGAAACTGTGCGAGGTTTCCAACACCTTTTAGAATGATCTATCAATCTTTCGGGCTGGATAAGATTTTTCCGCGAATTTTTCCAGGACATTTTATGAATGAGTGGGATCATCTTTCGGACAGGCAAGTAGATCAGGTAATGGGTTCTTTTTTTATGATAAGAAGAGATTTATTTGCAGTGCTGAAAGGTTATGATGAAAGTTTTTTTGTTTATTTTGAAGATCTAGATTTGGCTCTAAGGGCAAAAAAGCTCGGATACAGTAGCTACTACCTTTCCGGTACCAGAATATTCCACAGGGGAGGGGGAACTACTGAAAGTATTAAAGCAATGCGGCTTGCACTTATAATTCACAGTAAACTGATTTATTGCAAAAAACATTTTAATAAGATCTCATATTTTTTAATTTTTTGCGTAACGATGATTATTGAACCGGTGACCCGATTAGTCGATTCTGTTTTGAAAGGACAACCCCGGGAAATGAAAGAAGTATTAAAAGGTTATAAATTATTGTTCAGGAGATTATCAGCTTAATTACAAAAGCTTCGCTATGAAAATTTTACTTCTATCCAGATACGACCGGCGCGGATCCAGCAGTATGGTCCGGATGTTTCAGTATTTTCCATATCTCGAAAAAGAAGGCTGGGAAATAATTGAACAGCCGCTCCTGAGTTACAGATATATTAACTATCTTTTTGAGGATGCCCCTGTACCCTATTTAGAAATTATTAAGAACTATTTTAATAGAATAGCCCTGCTGATGTCTAAAAGCGGAATAGATCTTATATGGCTTCAGCAGGAGGCATTTCCATGGCTTCCAAGATGGTTCGAAAAAATGCTGCTCAAATCGAATATCCCGGTCGTTGTTGATTACGACGACGCCTTCTTCCATCGTTACGACCTTCACAGCAATCCGCTGGTCCGTAGATTATTAGGAAAAAAGATTGACAGTGTAATGAATCTTTCGCGCGTTGTTGTTGCGGGCAATGAATATCTTGCAGATCGCGCCAGGTTGAATTCTGCCAGGCAGATTGAAATATTTCCGACTGTTGTAAGCCTTGACCGCTTCTTTGTCGGCCCGGAAGTTAAGAATGATAAGTTCATAATAGGATGGCTCGGCTCTCCTCCAACGGCCAAATACCTGTTATCGATCCATGAGGAACTTAAAACTTTCTGCAGCGATAATGAATCTGAATTGATTGTTATCGGTTCCAAAGATTTTTCCATGGACGGTTTGCCGGTAGAGATAAGGACCTGGAAAGACGAAAATGAAGTTAAGGATGTTCAGGGATTTGATATAGGTATAATGCCGCTGGTAGATAGTCCGTGGGAGCGGGGCAAATGCGGATTTAAGTTAATCCAGTATATGGCGTGCGCTAAACCGGTTATTGCTTCGCCGGTTGGTGTGAACGTAGAAATTGTTCAACACGGAGTTAACGGATTCCTTGCCAGTACATCGGAAGACTGGATAAAGTATTTTACCATTTTAAAAAACGATATTGAATTGAGAAAGAAGATGGGTTTGGCAGGACGGAAACTTGTTGAGGAGAAATACTCTCTTCAGGCAACGGGGCCCAGACTGGCCGGACTCTTCAAATCCATCTACGAAGAAAAAAGGCTTAAGAACCGATGAGGATCCTCTACGTAATTACTAAATCGGATATTGGCGGAGCTCAGGTTTTTGTTCTTAACCTCGCCAGGGCTTTCCGGAATAACGGTGATGAGGTGGAAGTGGTTGCGGGCGACGGCGATTTCCTGTTCCGCGAGCTCGATAAGTACAACATTAAATATTATTATCTGAACTCATTAAAAAGAAATTTCAGTGTCTTTAATGCCCTTTATTTTGTGTTCCAGCTCCGAAGTCTGTTGAAAAGAAATAAATATGATGTTGTTCACTTGAATAGTTCAAATACTCTAATCGGTGCGGCGGCCTCACTCTTTCTCAAAAATAAACCTAAAAATGTTTTTACTTTTCACGGACTCTCCTTCATCGATAAAAACTTCAATCCTAATTTTATTGTTAAATATCTTGCCAAGCTCTATTTTAAAATATTTCTTAAGGCCATTGACGAGATAATTTTTGAATGCCGGATGAATTACGATGAACTGGCAGGAGAAAGAATGTTTAAAAATGCCAGAATCATTTATAACGGATTGAATCCGGAAGAACTGGAATTCCTGAATGCCGATGAAGCCCGGAAATTTCTTTCTGATAAATGCGGGACTGATCTTGAGAAAAATTTTGTAATCGGTTCTACAGGGCGGCTTGCTTATCAAAAAAATTATGAATTCCTTATAAATAATTTTCATTTAATAAAAGAAAAGATGCCCGATGCAAAGGTCATAATTATCGGAGACGGGCAGGATTATGATGAGTACATGAGGATGATTAAAGAGCGGGGCATTGAAAACGATTTTTATCTGCTTGGTGAGATTAAAAATTCCCACCGTTTTATAAGCGGGTTCGATCTTTTTACGCTTACATCGAGATATGAAGGAGTTGCTATAAGTCTGATTGAGGCAATCTATTCCAATACTCCGGTTCTGGTTTCCAATGTGGGAGGTAATCCGGATGTGGTGGGTATGGACAGCAATCAGCTTTTTGAACTCGATAACACCGAAGAATACCTCGAAAAATTATTAAAGATACGGCATGAACGGAAAAAGATTGTTGAGCATAATGCTTCTCTTCGAGTAGATTTTTCTTTATCAAAGATGGTCAATAATTATAAAGAAGTATATTTTACAACCGGAAATTCGCAGGTTTAATCTCTTCAATCCGGATTAATTGGAAATACATGAATAATTTGTTCAAAAATAAAAATATTCTTATAACCGGAGGACTCGGCTTCATCGGCAGCAATCTTGCTCACAAACTTTTAGAGCACGAAGCCAATATTACCATTGTCGATAATCTTAATCCTTTATACGGCGGAAATTTTTATAACCTGGATAATATAAGAGACCGTGTAAAAATAGTTATAGGCGATGTGAGGGATTCGGAACTTATTAAACCTATTATTGAAAAATCAGATTATCTCTTTCACCTGGCCGCGCAGGTAAGTTATATCGATAGTCTCAGTATTCCGTTTGAAGATCTCGATGTTAACTCAAAATCCACACTAAATATTTTAGAAATCTGCCGTAAGTTCAATCCGGCCATCCGTATTATTTTTTCAAGTTCGCGAATGGTCTATGGCAAAGCCGAACATTCGCCTATCACCGAACAGAGCGAGACCAATCCCCTCAGTCTTTACGGAATCCATAAGCTGACTTCCGAAAAATATTTATTGATGTACTACAAGGACTTTGGAATCCCTTGTACTATTTTCAGAATTACGAATCCGTTCGGACCAAGGCAGCAGATTAAACATAATAAATATTCTCTCGTCGGCTGGTTTATAAGACAGGCGATGGAGGATAAGACAATTAAAATTTACGGCGACGGCAAACAGCTGAGAGACTATATCTATATCGATGATATTATTGATGCAATAGTCCTGGCATCTTCAAGCAATGAGGCTATTGGAGAAATCCTAAATATCGGTTCGGGAAATTCAACTAGATTCTGTGATATGGTGAGCAGTGTTATCTCATGTGTTAAAAAGGGTAGAATGGAATTCATTCCGTGGCCCGATAATTACGAGAAGATTGAGACCGGCGATGTTTCTGTTGATATCTCAAAATTGCACAAAATTACTTCATGGCATCCGAAGTATTCTATTCACGAAGGAATACAACTTACTTACGAGTACTTTAAGAACAATTATTCCAATTACGTAACGGATGAAGAGAAGTAGAAAAGCAGTTTCAAACTCTGTTAATGTATTTTGTTGAATAATAATCTGCTAATCGGTCCCACGCTGCAGACTCGTTCCAATTAAAAACATCCCTAATTCTATCTGTATTAATTCTCTCTAACGGTTCGCTGAAATCAGTCTGTTTTAATAATTTGAAATCGCATTTAATATTTAATCGCGTTTCCATTTCATGAGCTACACGCCCTGTAAATGCCCCCTGTGATTCGGCATATAAACCCGGATTAGTTTTACTTTCCGGATTATTCCCGTTAAACACTTTTTGAACAAATGATTCATATGCTTTTGCAAGCAGGTCTGCATGAATATTATCGCGTATATAATCGGGTGTTTTTACTTCAGGAGTTTTTCCGTTAAACCAGTTCTGAATTAAATAATTCGTAAACCGTGCCTCTTCGAAAGGACCGAATGGATTCGGAATAACAAATTTGCCGAGTTTTATTTCGAATGTTGAGCAGTAATAACGAAGGATTTCGTAGGTTAGACTTTTTGATAAACCGTAAGGGGAGAAAGCGTCAAGAGGTTTTGTCCCGGATCCTTCGTTCGGTTCAAATACGCTGCCTGTATAAACAATCGAGCTGCAATTATTCTTTTTTAGATGTTCAATAACGCCAATAATATTATTCGTATTCTGTTTAACCGCATTGGCGATATCGAACTTAATGCTTTTGTAATCTGTCACTTCAGAGCCGTGGTGGCATAAGACATCAATACCAGATTCAATAATTTCATTAAATACCGCATCACCGAATCTGGAACCGAAAACGGGGGTTACTTTATCCAGAATTAACGAGATCCGTTCCTTTCGTATTCCTTCATATTCATCGGGAGAATTTTTTGTGAGTGTTGCAATTACTTCATGACCTTTATTGGATAATTCCTCAGCAAACCAGAAACCTGTAAATGAGCTTATACCGGTTAATAGAATTTTCATCGTTTACTTTAAATGATATGATTGGTTGAAATCTGGGTGATTCAAATCTTTATCCGAAATTATCTTCGGCTCTATCGGCCATTTTATGTTAAACTCCGGATCATTATAACGGATGCCTCTCTCATGCTCGGGCGAATAAAATTCGGTGACCAGATAAAATGCTTCTGTGTTCTCCTCAAGAGTTATAAATCCGTGCGCGAATCCTTTCGGTACATACAGCGATAATCTGTTTTCAGCACTAAGCTCTACACCAAACCAGTTTTTAAATGTTTTGGATTCCGGGCGAAGATCAATAATTACATCATATAACCGGCCACTTATACACCGCACTATTTTATCTTCGGACTTAGGAGCCAGTTGATAATGCATTCCCCTCAGCGTACCGGTGTCCTTACTCAAAGAATTGTTAATCTGCACAATATTCCTGTTAAGCCCATTCGATTCAAATTCTTTAACACAGAATGCGCGTGCAAAAAATCCCCGGTCGTCCCCGCGCTTTTCCAACTCAATTACATATGCGCCGATTAATGGTGTAGGAATAAATTTCATCTCTGCTATTCTCCGAATTGCCCTAATTTCTTTTTTAGTGTTCTTAATCTAACAAAACGGTCACCTTCAAAATCGCTTAGATTAAAATTGTGTTCTCTATATTTAGAATATAATTCCTCCATCCCTTTTTCCAGATTGTATTCAAGTTTAAAACCGGGCAGGACTTTATTCAACAAGTCAAAATTTACTCTGTAATTTCTAGGATCCTCGCCGACTTCTCCGGTAAAGACGATTTTTGCAGATGGTATAAGTTTACCGACGTTTTCTGCAACGTCCTTCACCTGATAGTTTTCATGATTGGCACCTATATTAATTGCCTTATTATGAATTTCCTGTGCGGGAGCATTTGCAAAAGCAATGAATGCTCTTGCGATGTCACGGGCATGAATCAACGGGCGCCATGGAGTTCCGTCACTCATTATCCGGATTTCATTTCTTGAAATTGCGCATGCCAGAAGGTTGTTTACTACCAGATCAATTCGTAAGACGGGAGAGAATCCGTAAGCGGTTGAATTTCGCAGGAAGACCGGAGAAAAATTCTGATCGGCAAGTTTTCCTATTTCTACTTCCGATTTTACTTTTGAAACCGCGTATGCAGATACCGGATTTAATGTGGAGTTTTCATCAAGGTCCAGGTTAACACCTTTACCGTATACGGAACAGCTTCCGGAAAAAAGAAATCTAGGAATCCCGGCTTCTTTTGCTTTTCTTGCCAGATTGACAGATCCATGCAGGTTTATATTGTAAGTAAGTTGTTCTACCAGGTCGCCCATCGGATCGTTCGATATTGCCGCAAGGTGCATTACACAATCGTGATTTTCAATTTCATTCGGTTGGAGATTCCGGAAATCTTTCAGTAATTCTCTGTCAGGCTTTACTGTATTCTCCCATTCGGCTTCGGGAAATAAATTCAGATCCACGCCGGTTACCGAATGGCCTTCCTCTTTTAATATTTCTAACAGATGTGCGCCGATATATCCTTTGTGGCCGGTTAGTAATACTCTCATTCATTAATTCCAGTTTGCTTGTTAGTTTACCACGGAACGTTGCCGCTATTCCATAATTGATTTAAATATTCTCTGTCTCTTTGAGTATCCATACATGCCCAGAATCCTTTATGCCGGAACATCTGCAGCTGCCTGTCCGATGCAAGCTTAACTAAAGGCTGACGTTCCAGAATGCACTTTTCATCTTTGGATAAGTAGGATAAAAATTCCCGCTTGAAGAAAAAATAGCCGCCGTTAATCCATTCATCCTCGAATTCAGGTTTCTCGCTGAATTCCTCAACAATTTCTCCATTCAGTTTGATTGATCCGAATCTCGATGGCGGGTTTGTGCCTAATATGGTCCCAATCTTACCGTGTTGTTTGTGGAATTCAAATTCCTCTTTAAGGTTGGCATTTGTTAATCCGTCACCGTATGTAACGGCAAAGTCTTCAGAAGGTCCTAAGTACTTTTCCGCAGCTATCGCTATTCTGCTTCCCGTCATGTTCAATTCACCGGTATAGGCAAGTGTAACCTCCCAGTTCAAATTGTGACCGACTGAATGAACCGTAATTTCATTGTTCTGAAGATTTACGGTAAAATCGCTGTTGAGAGATGAATAATTCAAAAAATAGGACTTAATAATTTCCGATTTGAAACCGAGACAGAGAATGAATTTCTTGAATCCGAATTTGCTGTATGAATTCATTATATGCCAGAGAATTGGTTTATCCCCAACGGGAACCATCGGTTTGGGTCTGAATTCGGTTTCTTCCTTTAACCGGGTACCGAGTCCGCCGCAAAGAATGAAAACCGGTATATCCTTATTAATCATATTTGTAATCACCTGCTGTTAATCATAATTTTATTAGGCCAAATATAACTTCCATGTCAGGAATAACCAATTAATATATAATTGATTATAAAGTTCGTGATAATTTAATATTTTGCATCGGCATTTAAAGATAATGTAGGTATTTTTATGACCGGCGCCCGGCTATAATTAATTTATTAATTGAAGGCATTCTATCCAGAAGATCACTAAAAATATTTTTTCATTGTCGGTCGGACAGGGTTTATCGCTTGCCCTTAATTTTGCGGCATTTGTCCTGGCTGCAAGATTTTTATCGGTTCACGATTTCGGCAAATTCGGCTACCTCGTTGCAATTGTTGGAATTCTATCGAAGGTGATCGATTTCGGTCTCGGTCCAATCGTCTTCCGTGAATCCTCAAAAGAATCTGGTGACGACAACTTTCTTAACAGCGCAATCTCGATTCGGCTGGTTCTTTTCATAGCTGTGCTGGCAGTCTTCGATCTGGTAATCTATCTGATCGATTTTACAACCGAGGAATTCATACTCTCGAATATTTTATTTGTAAGCATAATCTTTTCTACAAGGATGGCAAATTTCCGGGAGCTTCTTTCAACACCGTTCAAGGTTCATCTAAAGATGCACTACCCGATGACACTAACTATACTCGACAGCCTTCTCTTCCTTATACTTGTTGCGATTATGCCCTTAGTGAATGGGGGGATCTATTACTTTGTTCTGGCATATGTTTTTTCAACACTGCCCGGATTTGTCCTTCAATTCATCTATCTCGAGAAAAAATTCAATTTTAAGCCGAAGATCATTTTTTATAAAGCTGCCTGGCTTCTTAAGGAATCGGCTCCGCTGGCAGGATTCGTTCTGCTCGCTATTGTATATCAGCAGTTCGATGTTGTCTTGTTAACTTTTTACAAGGACGAGTATTCCGCAGGTATTTATTCGGTTGCTACAAGGCTTACAATGCCTCTTAATATTATTCCGAATGTAGTGGTTACAACGGTTTTCCCGTTCCTGGTTAAGAATATTACAGACAGGTTAAAAACCGATTCGATAAACTCGCTGGTTTACAAAGTACTCTTCCTGGTTTCATTTGCACTTGCTCTGGTTTTTTCTTTCAGGTCGGAATCGATAATAACAATTCTCTTCGGTGCAAAATTCCGGGCTGCCGGACTTCCAGCCGCAATGATTTTCTGGTCACTCGTTTTTATGTTCTTCAACTATTTTACGCTCGATCTTCTTACAGCACACGGAAGGCAGTTAATAAACCTACTTTATTCGTTTCTTCTGGTTTCATCAAATACAATTTTGAATGTTCTGCTTATCCCGGAATTTTCCTACGCGGGAGTAGGATTCTCGAAAGTGATTGCCGGATTTACAGGATTCGCTTTTCTCTTCTGGGCATTGAACAGAAATAAATTCAGTCTATCATTTATAAACCTCCGTTTTATTATTTGGGCCACAGCAGTTGCTCTGCTGATATTTCTCTTCTCATTTCTCCCGCTTCTGGTCTATCTTATACTTTCATTAACATCGATTCTTTTCTCTCTTAAAATATTCGGCTACTTTGAAAATGAGGAATGGAATCTCATCTTTAAGTTAATCAACAGGGAAAAATGGAGCCGGTACCTTCACAGATAGATGTATCAATTATTATTGTAAATTACAACGCCTTCGATCTTCTAGATAAGTGTCTCGGATCGTTATTCAATTTCTGTAAAGGAACTGTGAATGAAATATTCGTAGTTGATAACAATTCAACTTCCGGAAATATCGAGAAGCTTACCGCAAAATATTCCGGAGTCCGGCTTATTAAAAATGAATCTAATATCGGTTTCGCCGCAGCCAATAATGTTGCGTTGCCGTTCGTTAAAGGGAAGTATATTCTGTTCTTGAATAACGATACGGTTTTTAGAGAGGATTCTATTAAGACAGTTTATGATTTTGCCGAATCGAAAACCGTACCGGTATTTACGGGGATTCAATTGCTGAATTCAGATCTCTCGAAACAGGAAAGCGTTGTTGAATTTCCCGGATTGTGGAATACGATAACTGAGAACCTCTTCCTCTATAAGTTATTTGCCGGGAAAAAGTTATTCGATAAGTACTGGCAGAACCGGGTAACTTTTGAAGAACCAGTCGAAGTGGATGTTATACGCGGGGCTTTCATGTTCTGTCCCTCCGCAAAAATTATGGAGATGAAAGGATTTGACGAAAGATTCTTTTTCTATTCTGAAGAAACAGACCTCTGCAAACGTTTTAAAGACTCGGGCGGCAGAGTATTTTTTAATCCCTCCACTTCCATAATCCATTACGGCGGAGCTTCGGCCGATTCGGATCTCTGGTTCAAATTCAAAAATCAAACTACAGGCAAGATTCAGTTCTATCAGAAACACTTTCGCGGCGCTAATTTCATGGTTCTAATTTTATTTCACTGGATAGGACTGGTTCTCAGAGGCTTCATATTTTCAGTTGTCGGAGCAGTATCTTTTAACAGGAATACGATTCTGAAAGGATATTATTTTTTCAGGCAATTATTTGTTTACCCAGTAAACAGGTCTAAATAAGATGCGGATACTACAGATACTTCCGAAAATTCCTTATCCTCCTGTCGATGGCCATACGAAAAGTATGTGGGGTGTTATCAAATATCTTCGGCAGTGCGGTCATGAAATTGATGTAATTGCTTACAGCCAGCAGAAGGATTTTCGAAATGATATTAGTGAAATAGAAAAATACGCAAAACTGTATCCGCTCGATCTGATTACCCGGAACAGCATTGCTGGTGCCGTCGTAAATCTCTTCAGCAAAACTCCTTACAACCTAAGCAAGTATGTCCGTCCCGAACTTGATTCTTTTATTTCCGGTCATCTTAAAAAAAATAAATATGATATTATTCATATTACCAATGCTCACATGGGATGGATTGTTGACAGGATAAGAAGTCTGTGCGACACACCGGTTGTATTGCGGCAGGAGAATCTTGAATTGACAATTATGGAGAGGTATTACAAAAAACAATCGAATCCTCTTCTGAAATTCTATGCCTATATTCAGTATAGAAAATTTATAAAATATGAACCGGTTCTCTGCTCCCGCTTCGACTGCGTTATTATGATGAGCGCCGAGGATGAAAGAAGATTAAAGCGGTTTAATCCGCATGTAAAAACCGTTACTATTCCCCTCGGTATTGAAAAGGAACTGCTGGAAGTAAATAGAACTGAAATTGAAAAATATTCCTTGGTTCATATCGGTTCGCTTGATTGGTATCCGAACTACGACGGTTTTAAGTGGTTTGTTAATTGTATTTTCCCGGCAATTGTAAGAAAATTCAAAGACGTAAAACTTTATCACTACGGCGGGGGAATACCCGGAAAATTTTTCTTTCCCGAGTCCGTGAAAGATAATATAATTGTTAAGGGATTTGTGAAGGATATATTCCAAGAATTGGCGGACAAGTCCCTTGCTATTGTTCCGCTCAGGATAGGGAGCGGTATAAGAGTTAAGATCCTTGAACTGCTTGCCTCCGGTGTTAATATTGTTACAACTCCGATGGGAATGGAAGGAATTCCGGTTGAAAACGGTAAGGAGATTCTTGTTGCGGAGAATGAGTTAGGGTTTGAATCTTTAATTATCGAATTCTTCGATGAGAAATTTGATGGTAAAAATATATCCCTGAAAGGAAAAGAATTCATTAAAGAGAATTATCTTTGGGAGTCGATTGCTGAAAAATTTGAAGATACATACCGTAAGTTGCTGAAAGGCGGGGAATGATCTATTTAGGTGAAATATTATTTTATCTGGCGGGATTTCTTATCCTCAATTCCTTTTTTCTTTATCCTGTTGTTATTTATTTTAAAAGCAGAAAACATTCCGGACCCAAAACCGAATCCGGCTTTGAACCCAAAGTATCTATTCTTATCGCTGCTTATAATGAGGAAAAAGTTATTGAGGAACGGATCAAAAATATCTCCGAACTCAATTATGACCTGAATAAAATTGAAGTCTTTATCGGCTCCGATCTCTCTACCGACCGAACAAATGAAATTCTGATTGAACAGGGAAAAAAATATAACTGGCTGAATATTTATCTCTCCGAAGAAAGAAAAGGGAAAGCCGGAATTCTGAACGAACTCTTCAGAAAAGTTAATAACGAAATCCTAGTGTTTACGGATGCAAATACTAAATTTCACAGAAACGCACTACGAAATCTTATAGAGGATTTTTCGGATAAAATGATCGGAGGAGTATGCGGCAAACTTGTCCTCGTCGATAACGAATCGAGTAAAAGCGAAGGGGTTGAAGAGGTTGAATACTGGAAATACGAGACCTTTATAAAAAAACTGGAGGGACGGTGCGGAATACTTCTTGCCGCCAACGGAGGTATTTTTGCAATAAGAAAAGAGCTTTATCATCCTGTACCGGTTGTTAAAGCGGTTACAGATGATCTGTTTATCTCCCTGTCGGTTATCTCAGGTGGTTTCAAATTTTCATACCGTAACGACGCACTCGCTTATGAGGATACGGGAAAGGATCTTTCGGCCGAGTATGGAAGAAAAGTCCGGTTCGGCGCAACCAATTTTCAGACTTTGATCTATTTTAAAAATCTTCTGTGGGATAAAAATAAATTTTTAAGTTATGCATTCTGGTCGCACAAAGTAACAAGGTGGTTTCTTCCTCTCCTTCTATTTATTCTGTTTATTATAAGTTACATGATAATGAACCAGAATCTTTTTGCACAGAAAGTGTTTTATCTTCAGTTTATACTTTATCTGCTCGCTCTTTGCGGTTATCTGCTTTCTCTTATTAAAGTGAGAATACCTGTATTCTCGCTCCCGTATTTTTTTGTTGTATCTAACCTGGCGATAGCAGAAGGATTCATAAAATTTTTGAAGAAACAGCACAGTGTAATTTGGACATCTACGGAGAGATAAATGAAATATGACATTATTGTGATAGGTGCGGGAATTGTCGGATTGGCCTCGGCACTTAAAATCCTCGAAAAAAATCCTTCACTTAAAATCCTTATCCTGGAAAAGGAAAGTTCGGTTGCCCGCCATCAGACAGGAAATAACAGCGGTGTTATTCATTCGGGTATCTATTATAAACCCGGCAGCCTGAAAGCAACAAACTGTATTAACGGTTATAAGATGCTTCTCGATTTCTGCGATAGTAATGATGTAAAATATGAAATCTGCGGAAAGATAATTGTTGCAACTTCCGAAAAAGAAATTCCTTATATGAAAAACCTCTATGAACGCGGAATCCAGAACGGACTTACCGGATTGAAATTGTTGAGCAGAGAAGAAGTCAGTGAAATTGAACCGCATGTTGATTGCAAAGGTGCTATCAAAGTACCTCAAACTGGAATTATAAATTACACCGGGGTATGCAATAAATATCTTGAGTTGATTCTAAAATACGGCTCTAATATTCTCTTCAATGAGACAGTTACTGATATTAAAATTTCCGGAAGCGGATGCGAAGTGATAACCTTTAATTCCGTTTATCAATCGGACTTTGTTGTTACATGCGCGGGACTTCAGTCGGACCGTTTAGCCAGGATGACCCACCCCAATCTTCAGATTAAAATTATTCCTTTCCGCGGTGAATATTATAAGATAAAAGATGAAAAGAAAGATCTGGTGAAACATCTGATCTATCCGGTACCGAATCCCGAATTCCCTTTCCTTGGTGTTCATTTTACACGGATGATAAACGGTGAAAGAGAGGCCGGGCCTAATGCCGTCCTGTCATTCAAAAGGGAAGGATATTCTAAAACAAGTTTTAATATAAAAGATGCTTTCGAAACTTTTACTTACCCCGGTTTTCATAAGGTTGTTAAGAAGAATTGGAAAGTCGGCATCGGAGAATTTTACAAATCTTTCAACAAGTCGGCTTTTGTTAGTGAACTTCAAAAGCTGATACCCGGTATTCAAAAGGACGATCTTATTACCGGAGGGGCAGGCATACGCGCTCAGGCATGCAGTAGAGACGGAGGATTGCTCGACGATTTTTACATTGTCGAGGATAAAAGAATTTTCCATGTTTGCAATGCTCCTTCGCCGGCAGCAACGAGTTCTCTTTCAATTGGCGATTATCTGGCAAATAAAGTTTTAGCGAATCTGAATTAAATCCTTGAGGAAATATTGAACAAAAATATTGAAAAACTCCTTATACTCGTTACTGATTTCTTTACGGTAAATCTTTCCTGGATTCTCTTTTTTTATCTCAGGGTTGAAACCGGATGGTTCCAGTTGTTGTCGCAGCCCGATTTTCTTCTTCCGCTTTTTTCAATTTATTTCTACTGGCTGATTATCTTCACATTTGTAGGAATGTACCGCACCTGGTTTGCTCTTTCGAGATTTGATGAATTATCCACACTCTTCAAGGCATCGTTCGTAGGTATCTTCATTCTTCTTTTCGTTATAATGTGGGATGATTATAATACTGGTGCTGTATCTTCTTTCAGGTTCTATATTTTCCTCTACTGGCTGATCTTCCTTTTCTTTGTAGGAAGCGGACGTCTTATTGTCCGGAGTATTCAGCGCAATCTTTTGATAAAAGGTATTGGAAGAAGGAATGCGCTCATTATCGGATTTAATGAAAGAGCTAATCAAATACATGATACCATTCTGGATCACCGTGCCTTGGGTCTCGATGTTGTTGCCTATGTTGCCGTCTTCGGTAAAAACCTGGGAAAAGAATATAAAGATGTAAAAGTAATAGATATTGTCGCCAACCTTGAGAAGATTATTGACCAGTACAGCATCAAGAATATTATTATATCGATTGAACGTCATCACGAAGATACTCTTCTCGAAATAATATCCAAATGCGAAGGGAAAAACATATCCATTAAAATTGTTCCGGACTTATATGATATTATAAGCGGACAGGCCCGCACTTCACAGATTTATGGTGTACCGCTAATTGACGTTATGCCGGAACTGATGCCCGAATGGGAAAAAAAACTGAAACGGCTTATGGATATCCTTCTTTCACTTGTCCTGATAATAATTACACTGCCATTCACTTTACTGACCGCTCTTGCAATTAAACTGGAAAGCCCCGGCCCTGTTTTTTACAGACAGGAGCGGATGGGTATGAACGGAAAAATATTCCGCATTGTAAAATTCAGAACTATGGTGAAGGATGCCGAAAAATTAACAGGTCCCGTCTGGTCAACCAAGGACGATCCAAGAATTACTAAAACCGGAAAACTTATCCGTAAGATCAGAGTGGATGAAATCCCCCAGGTATATAATGTGCTTAAAGGTGATATGAGCTTTGTTGGCCCGCGGCCCGAACGCCCTTACTTTGTTGAAAAACTCTCCGAGGAAATTCCGCTCTATAAAAGACGCTTAAAAGTAAGACCAGGAATTACCGGCTGGGCTCAGGTGAAACATAAGTACGATGAAACCATTGAAGATGTTAAAGTTAAATTGCGTTACGACCTTTTTTATATCGAGAATATTAGTCTCAGAATGGATTTTAAAATTCTTTTCAGGACAGTTTTTGTTGTTCTGTTCGGAAAAGGTCATTATGATTAATTTCCTATAATCCGTTTATAATTTTAAGTGAATTCCATAAGATGAAAACTATAGTAATTATACCAACATATAACGAACTGAATAATATTCAGAAATTGATTCCGGAAATTCTCGAATCATATCCCGGTATTAATATTCTTGTAGTTGATGATAATTCTCCAGACGGTACTACGGCTTATGTTGAAAAATTATCGCAAAATGATAAGAGGATAAATCTTATCAGCCGGCCCGGTAAAATGGGACTCGGAACGGCATATGTAGCCGGATTCAAATTCGCTCTTCAGAATAATTTTGATGCGGTCATTCAGATGGATGCCGATTTCTCCCACGATCCGAAGGAGATAAGGAATTTTCTCGAGCTAATACCAATTTACGACCTTGTAATCGGAAGCAGGTATATTTACGGCGTAAGAGTAATTAACTGGCCTATCCGTCGTTTGTTACTTAGTTACTTTGCGAACCTCTACACCCGGGTAATAACCGGTCTTCCGGTTAAAGATGGTACTGGCGGATTTAAGTGCATAAGAAAGGAAGTGCTTCAATCGATCGATCTCGACAGGATCCATTCCAACGGATATTCCTTTCAGATCGAAATAAATTTTCTAGCCTGGAAGAAGAAGTTTAGATTGACCGAAATGCCGATTGTTTTTGTTGATAGAGTGAAAGGGACTTCTAAAATGTCTAAAAAAATTGTTCGTGAAGCCGTCTTCATGGTTTGGAAACTTAGATTTAAAAGTTTATTCGGATCGCTTAAATAATGAATAATCTGATCGATCTCTCCATAATAATTGTTAACTATAACGTGAAGGAGTTTCTTCTCAACCTTCTCCAGTCGATTAGGAACGGCGTTAATAACATAAGAACCGAAATAATTGTTGTCGATAATGCGTCTGATGACGGAAGCGTTGAACTGCTGAAAGAGAGATTTCCTGAGGTTAAGTTAATTGTTAATTCATCCAATGCCGGTTTCGGTGCGGCAAATAATCAGGCGCTTCAGATTGCCGAAGGTAAATATCTTCTTCTTATCAATCCTGATACAATAATTAAAGAGAATACGCTTAAAGAGATGATCAGCTTCTTCGAAAGCCATACTGAAGCCGGAATAGCGGGGTGCAAAGTACTTAATCCGGATGGCTCTCTTCAGCTTGCCTGCCGAAGAGGTTTCCCGGGTCCATGGACCTCATTTACAAAAGTGATGGGACTTAGCCGTCTCTTTCCTAAGAGCAGATTGTTCGCGCGCTACAACCTTACCTTTCTTCCGGAAAATGAGACTTACGAAGTTGATGCTGTCAGCGGTGCCTTTATGATGATGCGGAGAGAACTCTATAAGAAAATCGGCGGCTTCGATCCAAGGTTCTTCATGTACGGTGAGGATCTCGATCTCTGTTACAGGGCTCAGAAATCCGGTTATAAGGTTTTCTATGTCCATACTACCGAAGTGATTCACTTCAAGGGCGAAAGTACTAAAAGAAGCAGCATGGACGAAACCAAAGTGTTTTATGATGCAATGCATCTCTTCGTTCGTAAACATTTTTCTTCCTCTTTCGTAACTGAATCGATTCTACAGGTTGCAATAATTTTAAGAAAACTGATTGCCTTTGCCAATGTCTATAAGCTTGCCCTTGCGAGTATAGTGATCGATTTTATAATTGCTGCCGCTGCTGTCCGTGCCGCGGAATCGGTCTACTCTAATAATAACTGGAACGGTTTCCCCGAATTCAGCAAGCCCTTGGTCTATTTCATACCGGCTCTTATGCAGGTCGTTATTTCGTTGATGAATGGAAGTTATAAGAAAAAATCCTTGTCAACTCTTAGAACAATCGGTTCTCTCTTCTACGGATTGATTATTCTTAGTGCGTTTACTTACTTCTTCAAACAGGTTGCTTTCAGTCGTGCGGTTGTACTGATTACTTATATTATTCTCTTTGTATCATTTCCGCTCTGGCGGATTTTTCTAAAAGGAATTTTCAGAATAGGACTTGAAAGCGATACGCGAAAGTCGCGGACTCTTATCGCCGGTAGCGAGACGAAAGCTTTGGAACTGACAGGCAAACTCAAATCGGATTTCAGTAATCTATATCAAATCGTCGGTTTTATCGGACTTACAAGAAGAAACATCGGAAGTCAAATCGGCAGTTACAAAGTCCTCGGCACTCTCGAGAACATTAAAAAAATTATTGCTGACGAAAAAATAGACAGAGTAATTTTCTCTTCGGATGATATTTCGTTCGATCAGATGTTCTCCGCTGTTTCCTCATCGCAGGGAGAAAATGTTGAATTCATGGTTGCCGGTAAAGAGCTCGATTACCTGGTCGGCAAATCCTCTATTAAAATGCTCGACGATATTCCTCTCCTTAAAGTCCAGTATAATATTTCCTCATTCCCGCATCGGATTACAAAACAGATATTCGACTTCGGTTTCAGTTTAATTTTAATTTTACTTTTGGTCTACCCTTTGATATATTTGATCCACAAGTTCACATCTAAGAAGAGCGATTTTTTTCAATTCATTCTAGGAATTCCGTCGGTTCTTGCCGGGAAAAAGAGTTTCATCGGTCCTTTGAATTCTTCTTTCCACGGTGAACTTTTTATAGGAAAGCCGGGATTAACGGGATTGTGGTATATTGAAAATGTGGACAGGCAGGATCCCGTTGAATTAAAGAACCTGGATCTCTTCTATGCCAAGAACCAGAGTATCTGGTACGACATGGAGATCCTAGGAAGGACTTTTTCTAAAATGTTTTTTAGGTCGGAGTAACAATGGCAAAAAATGTTCTGGATTTTGAAAAACCTATTATCGAATTAGAAAATAAAATTGAAGAGATGCGTAAGTACGAAGGGCATCTCGATATTTCAAATGAAATTAAGACTCTTGAAGAAAAAGTAAACGAACTCAAAAAAAATGTTTATGATAATCTTACCCGTTGGCAGAGGGTTCAGCTCGCCCGCCACCCCGAAAGGCCGTACACTCTAGATTATATCTATATGATGACCGAAGGATTCATCGAACTCCACGGCGACAGGCAATTTAAAGATGATCATGCCGTTGTAGGCGGATTTGCAAAACTGGATGAGTTCAAAGTTATGTTCATCGGCCAGCAGAAGGGCAGGGATACAAAATCGAATCTCTTCAGGAATTTCGGAATGATGAATCCCGAAGGTTACAGAAAAGCTCTTCGACTTATGAAGCTCGCCGAAAAATTCGGTAAACCTGTCGTTACACTCATTGATACTCCCGGCGCTTATCCTGGATTGGAAGCCGAGCAGAGAGGACAGGCGGAAGCAATAGCACGCAATCTCCTCGAAATGAGCCGGCTCAAAGTCCCGATAATCATAGTTATTATCGGCGAAGGCGCCAGCGGCGGGGCTCTCGGAATCGGTATCGGCGACCGTATTATAATGCTTCAGAATACATGGTATTCGGTTATAAGCCCAGAATCCTGCTCAAGTATTTTATGGAGAAGCTGGGATTATAAAGAACAGGCGGCCGAAGCTCTTAAACTTACGGCCGAGGATCTTCTTCAACAAGGTATCATCGACCGTATAATTCCGGAACCTCTCGGCGGTGCCCATAAAAATCATGAACTGATGGCCGCTACTTTAAAGCTTACTCTTAAAGAAGAACTTTCGGCGCTGATGAAAATCAAACCAGAAAAACTGGTTCAGAACAGATTAGAAAAATTCGGCAGAATGGGTGTTGTTGTTGAATAAATTTTTCCGGAGAATCCGTTAATGATTTCTCATACTACAGAAATTCGTGTACGTTATGCCGATACGGATAAGATGCAGTTTGTTTATAATGGAAAATACCTCGAGTACTTCGAGGTGGGGAGAACAGAATTACTCCGCTCGTTAGGACTTCCATACAGCGAGGTTGAAAAATCGGGTTATCAGCTACCCCTTCTTCATGCAGGATTAACCTTCAAACAACCGGCCGTATACGACGATCTGTTGTCAGTAACCGCGATTGTAAGAGAACTCTATTCACCGAAGCTTCATATTGAATATGTGATTAAAAGAAAAGATACCGGGGAGATTATTGCCGAAGGTTTTACAACTCACGTTTTTATGAATGCTGAAACTAAAAGGGCTGTACGACCTCCAAAATTATATACTGATATTCTGGCTCCTTATTTCAAAAAAAAATAATCGATTTCTTTTTCCAGTTTTTGTGGTCTGTTAATTATAATGATCGAAAAAATTAAAGAACTTACCAAAGACACTATTATTTACGGAATCAGCACTATTGTGGGTAGATTTCTCGGTTTCCTCCTGATCCCGTTTTATACTAATGCCCCGTCAATTACTGAGAGTGATTTCGGTGTCTATTCTAATATCTATGCCTATATGGCGCTTCTGGTTATTGTGTTTATTTACGGAATGGATGCGGCTTTTATGAAGTATTATTCAGTTGCCGATCCTGAAAAGAAAAAAGATAATTTCTCCACCCCTTTTCTGTTTGTCCTGATCACTTCTTTAATACTTGCTTCTGTACTTTATCTTGGCAGCGGAATTGTAATTCCGTTAATGGAAATTCCGGAAAAGTATTCCAGTATCTACTATTATTTCATACTCATTCTTATTCTCGATGCAATTGCATTAATTCCGTTTGCCAGTCTACGTCTTAAAAGAAAAGCCGGTCAGTTTACGCTTATAAAACTTTCGAATATCATTCTCAATATTTCACTTAATCTGATATTAATTTTAAAATTCAATATGGGGATTGAAGCAATTTTTATAAGCAACCTTGTTGCTTCAATTTTTTCGTTTACAGCTCTTATACCAGAAATTACACTCAATTTTAATTTCAGAATTGACCGTGAAATCGTCATTAAAATGCTGAAGTTCGGTTTACCCTATCTTCCCGGTTCCCTTGCTGCAATGATGGTTCAGGTGATCGATCGACCTATTGTTCAGGCACTTACAGATTCTAAAACGCTCGGTATATACCAGGCAAATTACAAACTCGGCATCTTTATGATGCTCTTCGTCTCAATGTTTCATTACGCGTGGCAGCCCTTCTTTCTTAATAATGCTAAAGAGGAGAATGCCAAAGAACTTTTTTCCAGGATTCTCACACTCTTTCTGCTGGCGGCAAGTATCATCTGGATTATTCTAACTTTATTCGTGAGCGATTTTGCAAGCTGGGAAATACTGAACGGTAAAACTATAATCGGTAAGAAATATCTGGGCGGGCTTTATATAGTTCCCGCAGTCCTTCTCGGTTACCTGTTCCACGGACTCTTTGTGAATTTTACGGCAGGAATATATATAGAGGAAAAAACAAAATATTTTCCGCTTGTAACCGGTATAGGTGCGGCAATTAATATTGCTGCCAATTTTATTCTGATTCCTTCAATAGGAATATTGGGTGCGGCACTGGCAACTCTTTTTTCTTATGTAACTATGTCGGCGGGACTTTTCGTTATTTCACAGAAGTTTTATAAAATAAAATACGAATACTGGAAAATATCAAAGATCCTGCTGCTTCTGATTACTACCTGTATAATCTATTATTATATCTATTTCAATTATGAATTTTCGTTTGTAATTAAATTCAGCATACTGTTTGCATTTATCGCCGCATCTTTTATTTTGAAAATAATTGAGGTAAGTGAAATCAAACATATGGCCAGATTGCTGTTAAGAATTAAAACCGCTGAGTAGAATTTTTATTTCACAACTAAAGCCTGATTGTATTTCTGCGGAAAAAATTATGGAAAAAATTTTAATTAAGATTCAGAGAATAGAGAACAGATTTGATGATATACCGCTTCCGGAATACGCAACCGGAGGCAGCAGCGGGCTTGATCTTCGTGCCGCGTTGGAGAACGACCTGGTAATCGGTAAAGGGAGTTTCACGCTAGTCCCGACAAATTTGCGTGTGGAAATTCCTTACGGTTATGAGATAGAAGTAAGACCGAGGAGCGGACTGGCAGCCAAAAACGGAATTGGTGTTTTAAATTCTCCGGGTACAATCGACTCCGATTACAGGGGCGAAATTAAAGTGATTCTTTTCAACTTCGGGCCGGAGGACTTTGTTGTTAAACGAGGCGACCGTATTGCACAGATGGTTTTATCGAAAGTATATAAAGCGGAACTTGATCTTTCGAACGATCTTAATAACAGCGGAAGAGGAGAAGGCGGTTTCGGGCATACCGGAACGAAGTAGAGATGCAGAATTTGAGAATTAGAATTTTTAGATCAGCAACCATGAACGGGATAAATCTAACTAAGAACTAAGAACTAAAAACCAAGAACAAAGAACTAAGAACCCCCAACATGTCAGATTTTATTCACATACATAATCATTCACATTACAGTTTGCAGGATGGCGCCTGTACAGTTGAAGATCTAGTTTTAACCGCGAAGAAAAATAATATGCACGCCGTTGCTTTAACTGATCACGGTGTGATGTTCGGTGTTTCAGAATTTTATAAGAAAGCGAAGAAAGAAGGAATTAAGCCTCTCGTTGGAATGGAAGCTTACGTTACATTCGACCGTTCCCGTTTCGATAAATCGGGCGATTTTGAAAACGGCAGAAAAAAATCTAAACATTACAATCATCTTCTTCTTCTTGCGAAAAATAAAACGGGCTACAATAATTTAATTAAGATGACTACTATCGGTCATCTCGAAGGATTCTACTACCGTCCGCGAATCGATCTTGAAATTTTGGAGAAGTACAGCGAAGGTCTGGTCTGTACTTCTGCCTGTCCTGCCGGACCGATTTCGACTCATCTTATAAATGACGAATACGCGAAGGCAAGAGAAATTGCGGTCAGACTGAAAGAGATCTTCGGCGATGATTTTTACCTTGAGATTCAGGATCACGGACTTGCAATCGAAAAACCGATCCTCTCGGCAATGCCGAAACTCTCGGCAGACATCGGCGCTAAACTTGTCGCAACCAATGATATTCACTATATCGATAAAGATCATGCGATCGCGCATAACATCCTTATAATGCTAGGCGATAAAACCGGTACCGCGGATTACCGGGAACTCCGGTACGGTACAGATCAGATCTATTTCAAAACCGCCGATGAGATGAAAAATATTTTCATGAATTATAAAGGCGCAATCGAAAATACTCTGGAGATTGAAGAAAAAATAAATCTAGAACTTGAATTCGGAGATTACCACTTCCCGATCTTTCCGATTCCGGAAACTTCAACTGCAAAAAACCTGGATGAATACCTTGTTCAACTTGCTTATGAACGTCTGGATAAAAAATTTAAAACAATTACACCGGAGATTGAAGATCGTTTTAAGTACGAGCTTGATGTAATCAATAAGATGGGCTACTCAGGTTATTTCCTGATTGTTCAGGATTTTATAAATGCTTCTAAGAAGAGAGGAATTCCGGTTGGGCCGGGACGGGGAAGTGCCGCAGGAAGTCTTGTTGCGTATGCTCTCGGTATCACCAATGTTAATCCTCTTCAGTACAATCTTCTATTTGAAAGATTTTTAAATCCTGCACGTAAATCGATGCCTGATATCGATGTTGATTTTGCTGACGATAAACGGGAGGAAGTAATCACCTATGTTAAGGAAAAATACGGAGAGAATTCGGTTGCGCAGATTATTACATTCAACCGCCTTTCGTCAAAACAGGTTATAAGGGATGTTGCAAGAGTTCTTAAAATTCCTATTCCGCAGGTGGATAGTATTACTAAATGGATTCCGTCAAAATTCGGAAGAGTTTTTACAATCGATCAGGCTCTCGAAGAGGTAGCCGAACTCGCATGGCTTAAAAAATCTGATGACCCTACAATTAAAGAACTTCTCAAGTATGCCAGAATACTGGAAGGGATGAACCGGAATGCATCCAAACACGCTGCCGGGGTTGTTATTACTCCGGGCGATGTAAGCGAATTTGTTCCCCTTGCTACTTACGGAGACGAAGGTGTTATTGTAACTCAGTTCAATATGAAAGACCTCGAGGACGCCGGTCTGCTGAAAATGGATTTCCTCGGTCTCGATACTCTCTCGATCATTCGCGATACTATTGAACTTGTTAAGCAGAACAGGGGAATTGAAATAGATATTGAAGAAATTCCGACCGACGATTTAAGAACATACGAACTTTTCGGAAGAGGCCAAACCACCGCTGTATTCCAGTTTGAATCCGCCCCGATGCGTGAATACCTCAAAAAGCTGAAGCCTTCCAGTATTACAGATCTTGCAGCAATGAACGCACTCTACCGCCCGGGCCCGATGGACTTTATAGACGATTTCATTGCACGCAAGCACGGCCGGAAAAAAATTGCATACCTTCATGCCGTTCTGGAACCGATACTCAAAGAAACTTACGGAATAATTGTTTACCAGGAACAGGTTATTCAGATAGC
The DNA here is from genome assembly GCA_035362835.1 of Melioribacteraceae bacterium. Lineage (NCBI taxonomy): Bacteria > Pseudomonadati > Ignavibacteriota > Ignavibacteria > Ignavibacteriales > Melioribacteraceae > Melioribacteraceae bacterium. The sequence goes on along the minus strand of DAOSDY010000005.1, from coordinate 47,194 downwards.
AAATAAAGTTGCGGGGATGAGTCTTGCAGAAGCCGATCTTCTAAGAAGAGCGATGGGTAAGAAAGATCTTAAAGCGATGCAGGAACAGAGAGCTAAATTTGTTGCCGGCGCCGAAAAAAATAACATAACTAAAAAAATTGCCGAAGAGATATTTGAAGCGATCGATAAGTTCGCCAATTACGGTTTCAATAAATCTCACGCTGTTGCTTACAGTGTGGTTGCTTATCAGACTGCCTATTTAAAGACTCATTACCTCGAAGAATTTCTTGCCGCAAATCTTACCAACAAATATGACAGCACGGAAAAGGTAACGATATTATTAGAAGACTGCCGGAAACTCGGTGTTAAAGTTCAACCGCCTGATATCAATCATCCTTCAGTCTACTTTAAAGTAGTCAAAGGTGAAATAATTTTCGGCATGGCTGCAATTAAAAATGTCGGCATCCAGGCAGTTGAAGAGATTAATAGAGTTCATCAGGAATTAGGAAGGGATTTTACAGGCATTTACGATTTCTGCTCTCATGTTGATACCAGAATAGTAAACAAGCGTGCCCTGGAAGGTCTTGTACTTGCTGGTGCATTCGACTCTACCGGCGGTTCGCGTGCCGGTCACTTTGCAGCTATCGAAGAAGCACTTTCAATCGGAAGCAAAATTAAATCAGCTAAAAATTCTCATACAGACAGCCTCTTTGGCGGATCTTCCGAAACAATCGATTTTGAAATGCCCTCGCTTCCGGATGTCCGTCCATGGGATGATAAAGAACGGCTTGCGAAAGAGAGGCAGGTGCTCGGATTTTATCTAAGCGATCATCCATTAAGAAAATATGAAACCGAGTACAATTCTTTTGCTACAGTCCATCTAGGGGAACCTTCAACATTTCAATTCAATGAGATTGTAAGGGCTTGCGGTGTAATTACCGATGTATCGCCGAAAACAGACAGACAGGGAAGACAGATGGCTTTCTTCCGCCTGGATGATTTCAGCGGATCGTGCGATTGCCTCATGTTCTCCAAACCTTTTTCGGAATTCGGAGAATTGATTCATCCTGAATCAACTATTCTGGTTAAAGGAAAACTTGAAAGCAGCGGAGACGCTATCAAACTTCATGTGGATGAAGCAATATCTCTCGATAATGTAAAATCGAAACTGACAAAACGGATCGGAATTATTCTCGATTCCTCTTTGCACGACGAATATGTTATCAATCTTATTAAAATGATTATGGAGGAGAATCAGGGCAGCATTCCTGTCCTGGTTTGCGTTAGGGATATCGGATCGTCAAGAGAATTTGCGGTCGATTTCAAAGTTAATCCGACCGATGCGTTTGTAGATAGTATAAAAAAATTATTGGGTGATGAATCCCTCGTTTATTTTACCACTTGACGGGTGGGAAATTCTGTGCCAATCATTTCGTTTGATTTATATTTTCGTTTTCTTAAGTTTGTGCCACAATTAACCAAAGGGGAATAAATGGAACAGAAGTGGGCCCTGATTCTGGGCGCATCAAGCGGATTCGGCGGTGCATCGGCCGTTGAACTTGCTAAAAACGGCTATAGTATTTTCGGTGTCCATCTCGACCGCCAGGCTACTATGCCTCAGGTTCAGCAGGTTATTAAAAAAATTGAACGGACCGGTCAGAAAGCCGTCTTCTTTAATATAAACGCAGCCGACCAAATTAAAATAAACGATACTCTCGATGAAATTAAAGAGAGATTTGCAACTAAAGATCACCCTCATGTTCATGTACTCATTCATTCTCTGGCATTCGGTACTTTAAAACCCTATATATCAAAAAACGCAAACGATTGCCTTTCTCCATCCCAGATGAACATGACACTCGATGTTATGGCCCACTCTCTTGTCTACTGGACTCAGGGATTGGTTTTTAGAAACCTGCTTGCTCAAGGCGGCCGGATATTCGCTCTTACCAGTGCCGGTTCTCATTCTGTCATTCCTAATTATGGTGCTGTCTCCGCAGCAAAAGCGGCTCTTGAAGCTCATATCCGCCAGCTTGCCGTTGAACTCGGTGCTATGAAAGTTACATGCAATTCTATTATGGCCGGCGTTACCAATACTCCTGCAGGAAATAAAATCCCGATGTTCGATAAAATGATGAATGCGGCCAAAATGAAAAATCCCTACAACCGTCTTACAACTCCCGAAGATGTTGCAAAAGCGATTCTACTTTTGTGCGACGAAAAAGCCGGATGGATCTCAGGGAATGTAATAGGTGTTGACGGCGGTGAATATATCGTCAATTATATCGGCGAAAATACAAGTACAATAATCAAATAATATAGAGCTCACAATTATGCAATTTATACTTACTGAAGAACAGAAAATGCTTCGCGATATGACCCGCGAATTCGTTAATAACGAAATAAAACCGGTCGCTTCAAAAATTGATGCCGACGAAAAAATTCCCGATGAACTGATCTCAAAACTTGGTGAGCTCGGATTTCTCGGCGTTTCCTTTCCTGAAGAATACGGCGGAGGAGGTTTTGGTGAAGTAGGATACTGCCTTATGCAGGAGGAAATAGCGCGCGGTTGTATGTCCACCGCAACTTTTATCGGTGCCCATCAATCGATCGGCGCAAATACCATATATATAGGCGGCAATGAAGAACAGAAAAAGAAATATCTTACCCCGCTCGCAAAAGGTGAAAAGATTGGTGCTTTCTGTCTCACAGAAGCACAGGCAGGATCCGATTCTTTCAATGTAAGAACACGGGCAAAACAAGACGGAGACCAATGGGTAATTAATGGCGAAAAACTCTGGATAACAAACGGTGGAATTGCTGATATCGTTTCTGTCTTTGCGAGAACCGATAAAGGCGTAAGTGCTTTTATTGTTGAAACTGACAGGGAGGGATTTCATGCAGGACCCCCCGAAAAGAAAATGGGAATTCGCGGAAGCTCAACAAATCCCATTACGTTCGATAATGTCCGGATTCCTAAAGAGAATCTGATAGGAACCGACGGCAGAGGATTTATACTGGCAATGAAAACGCTCGATGCCGGCCGGTTGGGCCTAGGAGCCGCATGCCTCGGCGCTTCAAAAGAATTGCTCGAAATGTCCGCACAATACGCTAAACAGAGAAAACAATTCGACCAGACCATTTCACATTTTCAGGCAATTCAGTTTATGCTTGCTGAAATGGCTGCTATGATTTTTGCTATGGAATCGATGGTCTATAGAACCGCCACTGACTATGATAATAAGAAGGATGTTGCCAAACAATCGGCAATTGTAAAACTCTTCTGTTCGGAATCGCTTGATAAGATTGCGGATCATGCAGTTCAGATTCATGGCGGAATGGGTTATTCAAGAGAATTACCCGTGGAAAGATACTACAGGGATTCCAGGATTAATAAAATTTTTGAAGGGACAAATGAAATTCAGAAAGGTATTATTGCCCGCGAAGTACTAAAAAGAAATGGGGTTGTTTAATTTATAAAAATCGATAGGAGTCAATTATAATGAAACCTTTTACTTTTACTGATGATAACTTTGACGCAGAAGCTTTAAAATCGGATCTTCCCGTGATTGTTGATTTCTGGGCTGCCTGGTGCGGACCCTGTAGAATGATTGCACCGATAATTGAAGAAATGTCGGCTGAATATGATGGAAAAGCAAAAATCGGAAAACTTGATGTAGATGATAACCAGCAGACTGCAATTACATACGGTGTAAGAAGTATTCCAACTGTATTATTTTTCAAAGGTGGCGAATTAAAAGATACCGTTATTGGCGCGGTGCCCAAACAAGTCTTTGTTGAAAAACTCTCGAAACTCTTATAATCATCTTTTCTGCATTTATGATAAATAATTATTTATCATCATTTATTTTTATTCTGTTCTCATTTATTTTGAATTCGGTTGCCGTGGCTCAGGCCGGCAACTGGATTCAATTTGATACTACAAACTGCGGATTGCCAAGTAATACGATAAGGTGCGTTACTCAGGATCCAGCCGGAAATTACTGGATCGGAACATGGGATAAAGGCCTGGTTAAATACGACGGGAAAAACTGGTCGGTCTTTAATAAAGAGAATTCTCCTCTTCCTCATAATTGTGTCTACAGCATCGCGTTCAATAACGGGCATATTTATATCGGGACCATGGGTGGAGGATTGGCAGTCTTTGATGGGAATTCCGAATGGAAAGTTTTTAATGAAAAAAATTCCGGCATCCCCCAGGATTGGATCTATTCGGTTGCTTTCGACAAACAATCGAATATCTGGGTAGGCACTTTCTCGAATGGGCTTGGAGTTTTTGAAAACGGAAACTGGACCATTTACGATAAAACGAACTCTATACTTATAGATAATAAGGTTACATACATTTATATAGATGATAACAATAATAAATACCTTGCAACACAGGGGGAACTTGCTTTTATAATTGATGGCGTCTGGAAATCCGAATCCGATCTTAATGTCGATAGTCTTAGTTATGTAGCCTACTGGATCTCGGAAACATCAGATAAGAATAAATTGATAAGTTATAAATACGGCGATCTGGTTCTATTTGACGGCCTGACTTTCAAATCTCTAAACAAAGGAAATCCGCCAATTCCGATCCAGGGTTTTTATTCCGCAGTAGAGGATAAAAATAAAAAAATCTGGGCGGGAAGTTTTGGTGAGGGCATTATTATATATGATTTCAATAAATGTATTCACTGGAATAAATCAAATTCACCTTTGAAGGACAATTTCGTTTTCAATGTATTTGTCGATTCATACAATAATAAATGGATCTCAACTTATTTCGGCGGAATTGCAATTTATAATGAGGACGAAATCAGATTTTCAAAATAGTTCTGTACAAGTAATTTGAAAAGAAACCGTTGAAAAGCTCCAAAGATTTTCGGATAGAAAAACGGGATTAAAAAAGAGAGGGGCTTCCGGGAAGCAGGTCTATATAAATTAGACCTTGACAAAAAAACCATCATGTATTATTTTCAGTCAAAGATTAGGGGCTTCTGGTAAAAACCCCGAAAAAACGTAAAATTTCCTTGACTTAGAAAAATCATTAAGTTATTTTGAGCTCGCTACAATCAAGAAAAATTAAATAATCTCTTTGGGGCTTTAGACTTTGCATTAAGGAATCCGGTTCCTTTTCAATTAGGGTAATTTTTTAGTACCTGCAAAAATGAGTTTTATTTAATTAACAAAAACAGAATGGAAATCTAAAAGTAAAGGAGGTAATTATTGTCAATTTCTTTACAAGTTTTCACTTCAAGAAACCCTTTCTTAATTAAATCAACAAATTAAGGAGTATAGTATGCATCGAAGGATTTTTTACTTTTTGCTTCTTCTAGCTCTTTGTCCTGTCTTACTTACTGCTGGTACAAAGGGTAGAATTAAGGGAAAAGTAGTTGACTTGCAAACAGGTGAAGCACTGATTGGCGCAAACGTGATCGTAATGGGTACGACCACCGGTGCGGCTACCGACGCAGGCGGCGAATTTCTCTTACAAAACCTGGAAGCTGGTGTTTACACAGTTAGGGCTTCGTATCTCGGATATCAGACTGTTACAATATCCAACGTGAGAGTTAATGCTGACCTCACAGCGTATATTGATTTCGAACTGCCGAGCGAAGACATTCAGGTAGGCACAGTGGAAATTGTTGCACAAAGGCCTCTTATCCAGAAAGATAACACCAACGCTGTTAGAATTACAACCGGCGAAGACATGGAAAAACTTCCTATCCGCGGTTTTAATAATATCTTCTCTCTAACTCCTGGCGTTACTACCACCAACGGCGAATTCCATATCCGTGGCGGTCGTGAAGATGAAGTTGGTTATTATATTGAAGGTGTTTCTGTTAGAAATCCGAGAGGCGGCGGAAGAGCAGTCTCTATTTCTCAGGACGCACTCGAAGAAATTCAGGTTCAGTCCGGTGGTTATACTGCTGAATTCGGCGGCGCTAACTCCGGTATCGTCCGTTCTACACTCAGAAGCGGCGGCTCTCAGTTCAAAGCTTCTTACGAGTATATCACTGATAACGTTGCTTTCCAGAGCAGAGAAGGTGCTTTCGAAGGTAAAAAACGTTTAGGTACTTATTACTGGGGATACCACGAGCAGTCTCTCTCTTTAAGTGGTCCTCTCTTTACTCAGGCTGTTAAATATTTCTTGAATGTCAACTCTACTTTCCAGTTAAGCCCGACTCATATGGATCAGCCGGAAATTAATGTCGGCCTCATCTGGAACGAAAAAACACCGGCTGCTCAGAGAGATACTGTTAATTTCGTTTACCCGAACGGTGCTCAAAGAAAAGCTGCTAGACAGTATTATACATTTACCGGTACATTAAACTTCGATTTCAAACCGGTTATTTTCAGACTCTCCGGAAGTTATAATCTTAATGAAAATGATGCTAACGCAACAGGTCCTTTTCAAGTTAATAACGACCGTCCCGGCGAGTACACAAGCAACGACGGTTCATTCAATTTAAGAATGACTCATATCTTAAGTCCGAAAATGTTCTACGAATTATCCGCAGGCATGGTACTCTCTTCATACATGCAGCAGGATAAAGCTATGAAAGACAACTACTGGGCTTACGGCGATAGTATTGCCAACGCAGCTGCAGGATATGTCTGGACAAGAACACCTCAGGACATTGCAAGAAGAGTATACGGTCGTTTTGTAGCTCCAAGATCTCTCAACGTTTACGACTGGAATTTCCCCAGAACAGGCGCTCCAAACTATGGTTACCAGAAGAGCAGCACAAGTTCGCTTTCATTTAACGGTGCTTTAAACTGGTTGCCTAATAAATATCATTCTATTAAGATCGGCGGTGAATATATTACATGGACATACAGAAACTTCATCCCGGCTTACAGCGCACAAATGCTTTATAACAATCTGCAGAATCCTCAGGGTAAAACCGAAGAACAGATCAAAATCGATATCTTGAGAAATAATGGCTCAACTATTTACGGTTATGATTACTTTGGCAACGAACTTGACGAAGGAGATATTTTCCACGCTCCTCACAAACCTGTTTTTGCTGCAGCTTATATTCAGGATAAGATTGAATTCGAAGATATTATCTTGAACGTTGGTTTACGTTACGACTATTTTGATATTGATAACCTCCAGATGATTGATCCAACCAGACCTGACTTATCAATTATCAAAGCTACCAATACGCTTGTTGAAAGCGGTTGGGAAAAAGTACCTGCATTCAGTGCAGTCAGCCCGCGTATCGGTATCTCCTTCCCTGTAACCGATAAGACAGTTTTCCATGCTCAGTACGGAAAATTCGTTCAGCAGCCTGACTTGAATCAATCCTATGTTGGATATGATTATTATGCATATCAGTTAACAACCGGATATTTCTTCTCTAACTGGAGAGGATTGGGTCTCAGACCTACAAGAACAACCAATTATGAATTAGGTTTTTCACAGCAGATTGCTGACTTCCTTTCATTCGACATTACAGCATACTACAAAGACGTGAAGGATCTTGTTCAGATGGTTTCTCAGTCAGTTGATATAGTTTCCGGTTATCAGAACTACTTTGTTCAGGATAACGTAGACTTTGCAACCACAAAAGGTATCGAAGTATCCCTTACTATGAGAAGGTATAACAGATTAGCAGTTAACGGCAGCTTCTCATTCCAGGATGCAAGAGGAACCGGTTCGTATCCGAATTCGAATCGTGGTATTGTTGGAGCTCCGGTTATTGCCGGTCAGCCATTTAATCCTAAAAACATTTCTCCGCTTGAATTCGACAGACCATTTACTGGTAACCTGAATATCGATTACCGTTTCGGTGATAACGATGGTCCGGCTATTCTTAGCAACTTTGGTGTTAATCTCCTCTTATCTTACGCATCGGGCCGTCCGTTTACACGCGGTATCGGTAACCCGGCTTCTGTTGGTATTTCTCAGCAGGGCAGCGGTGATGCAAGATTCAGAACACCTGCCGAGCCTCTCGGATCTTCTTCTATGCCGGCTTCATTCAACGTCGATTTAAGAGTGGATAAATCATTTACAATTTATGATCGATTAAAAGCTAATATTTACATCACTGTATTGAATCTGTTAAATGCGAAGAATGTAAACAACGTATACCTTACAACCGGTACAGCTACTGATGACGGTTATTTAAGTAATCCAACTACCTACCAGGAGCAGTTAAGAGCTCAGGGTCAGCAGTATATCGATTTGTATCAATTGCTGAATATTCAGAGGAACGGATTATGGAGTGGTATGCGTCAGGTTAGATTAGGTGTAAGATTAGAATATTAATCGCATATTATAAACAAAGGAGAAAGTGGTATGAAATTAATTAGATCAAGCTTTTATCTTGCTTTTGCTTTGATCCTTCTCTGTAGCTTTTCTCTGAAAGCTGAAGGTGTCGAAGGAAAAGAGAAAGGTAAAGTTTATAAAACAGCTGGAACTCCCGGTGTTACCAAATTCAATATAAATAACATCTCTACTTTCTTTGGTAATGATGGTATTTCTGATTTGAGTACTACTGGTGACTCTGGTTTCCAATTCCCAATCGGAAGCGGAAAGACCGTATTCTATGAATCAGGTTTCGTTTATGGTGGTGATTTTCCTCTTGATGATGGTACAAAAGAATTCCGTATCTCAGGTTCCACCTATAACCGCGGCCAGCAGCCCGGTAGAATTCTTCCCGACGGAACAAGAGAGGATTCTAACCTTCCACATGTAAGAATATATAGAGTACGTCCGGATTATAAAGATCCGCAGGCAGATTATAGCAAAGAAATCCTTGATGAAGGAAAAACCCAGGCAGCTATTTATGCTCAGTACGATAAAGACTGGCAGGAATGGCCGGCTCAGTATGGCGCTCCATATAAAGATGTAAATGGAAACGGAACATATGAACCCGCTGTTGATATACCCGGCGTTCCGGGCGCAGACCAGACTATCTGGTTTGTTGCCAACGACGTTGATGATACGCAGGCTCAAAAATTATACGGATCCAAAGGATTCGGTATTGAAATGCAGGCTACCATCTTTGGTTATAATCAGCAGAATGCTCTTGGTGATGCATTATTCAGAAAATACATGATCATCAATAAAACAAACAAAACATTTACAGATTTCTACGTTTGTATGTGGTCCGATCCTGATCTCGGCGGAGATGCAGGCGACGACTTTGCAGGCGTTGATACTGTATTAAGCCTTGGTTACATTTATAACGGTGACGATTCCGATCCATCCTACGGTTCGAATATTCCTTCTTCAGGATTCGACTTTTTGCAGGGACCAATCGTTCCCGGTAATCCAGGCGACCATGCAATTTTCAAGAATAAAATTAAAACCGGTTATGTCAATTTAGGCGCATCTGCTTTCTTCCTCTTTACTCAAAGCGTTGCAAACTGGAGTGACCCGACCTTAGGAAACTATGCAAACGGAGCTCTCCGTTTCCGTAACCTGTTCGAAGGTAAAAACGCTACGTTAGGTACTCCTTTTATCGATCCTCTTACCGGAAAAACCTCCAAGTATTTTGCGCCCGGCGATCCGGTTGCAGGTACAGGATGGATCGATGGTATCTTATTCCCGAAACAGGATAGACGTATCGGTCTGGTAGCTGGTCCATTTACAATGGCCGCCGGCGATACTCAGGAAGTCGTAGTTGGTCAGCTCGCTGCAGGCGGTGTTGCTCCTGTAACACGTCTCGGCGCTGTTGCTCTCTTGAAATATCAGGATTTGCAGGTTCAGCAGGCATACAATAACTTCTTCCAGGTTCCTAATCCTCCTGCTGCTCCTATAGTTCCTCTCGATGAAGTTACCAAGATCGGTAAAGCATCCGAGTTCGATCAGCAGCTCGTTATCTCCTGGGGTGAAGATCAGGCACGCGTTGCCCAGATTGAAAGCCACGACCAGTTAGGTTACAAATTCGAAGGTTATGTAGTTTATCAGCTTCCGCGTCTGAATGCTCAGCTCAACGAAGCTAAAGTTGTTGCAACATACGATCTTAATAACCTTATCGGAAACGTAGAAAGCTTAACATTCGATGCTAATACAAATAACGTAACAAGATCTGTTACCAAGTTCGGAAGGAACGAAGGTATTCAGAGATCTATTACAATTACAAAGGACATGATTCGCGATGGTATTCCATTGGCTAACGGTACTGAATACTACTTTGTAGTTTCTGCCTACTCCGTAAATCCTGATCCTAATGCTGTTCCGAACGTTCTCGAAACCTTATCGGCAAGAATTGTTGCTACTCCGCATCAGCCGAATCCGGGAACCATTTATGAAGGCACAACCGGCCAGGTTATTACTGCTACCCATACTACCGGAACAAGCGACGGTTCTGTTAAAGCCACAGTATACGACCCTGCAAAACTTACCGGCGATACATACCAGGTAAGTTTCGCTAAGGTTAATAACCAGATGGTTTGGAACCTCAAGAATACAACAAAGAATACAACTCCTGTTACTAATGTTACAGATCAGAGCGCAAGCCCGACATCTCCGTTTGTTGACGGTGTTCAGGTAAAAGTATCCGGCGCTCCGAATGACTTCAAGAACTTTGAAGTTCTTGCAAATGCTAACGGTCCTCTTAATCCTCCTGCAAGTGTTTCTGTTAACTGGACTGAATCATTGGGCGGACGCTGGCCAAACGCTGGTGCCGGTCAGCAGAAGAGCGGCGCTGTTTGGGTCCTCGGATCTAACGGCGGCACTGATTATGCTTACTCATACTGGGTTGGCAGAGTAACTCAATACACCGGCGGTTTCGGTTCTACTCCTAGCGGTGTTGCTGCTTTAGTTCCTGATGACTTTGAATTCAGATTTACCGCGACCGGTAGCGAGGCCTTCCTGAACTGGACAACTGGCGGATTTATGCAGGTTCCGTTTGAAATCTGGAATACAAGAGGCACTGCATCAACAGCAGATGACTTTATGTGTATGGCATGGGTTCTTGATGACGGCGACGGTATTTTCCAGGTTCAGGCTGTTGATAACGTTCAGTCGGGCGGTACAAACGATCCTCAGACAGACGCTATTTATTTCCTTATTCCTCTTGATAAGACACCTGGCAAAGTAGGATATAATAATCTCCTTGCTAAACATAAAGCCAACCCGGCTGGTGCATCAGCGGATGTTCTCTGGGCTTACTATGATGACGTTTGGGGTTCCTATCCTGGTATGATGAGATTGGTATTCGTCGGTTTCAACTTGATCGATGCATCCCAGGTTGCTACTCTTCCTGCTGAAAAGAAAGCACCGGAACAGGGTACAATCATCAAGATCTCTACAACAAAGCCGAATCAGTTAAACGACGTATTTACGTTCACAACTCCTAAGGTTGTTAAAGGTAACGTTGAAGCTGCCAAGGAAGAAGTTGAAAAGATCAACGTATTCCCGAACCCATACTATGGTGTTAACCCTCGCGAAATAAATAAATATCAGCGATTCGTTACATTCAGCCACTTACCGGAAAAAGCTACTCTCCGTATCTTCAACTTAGCCGGTCAGTTGGTTCGTACGATCGAGAAAAATTCTCCAAGCCAGTTCATGACATGGGATCTGTTAAACGAAAGCGATTTCCCGGTTGCAAGTGGTTTATACATTGTCTATGTGGATATGCCTGAGTTAGGCAAAACGAAGGTAATAAAACTGGCTGTCATTCAAGAACAACAGATTCTTGATCACTATTAATAGATGGGAGAAGAAAAAATGAAAAATATATATTTAAGAATATTTATAATCTTAGCTCTTGCTGCAAGTGCTATCTATGCGGGCGGCGGTGTAAGAAACGGAACGGGAGCTGCTTCTCAGCTTCTGATTCCCGTTGGTGCCCGCGGTATTGCAATGAGTGGATCTTCTATCTCAGGTACTTCCGGTTTAGAATCCGTTTATTGGAATCCAGCTAACCTTTCTTACGATCAGGGTACAAATGTATTGTTCTCCCATATGTCATACATCGCTGATATCGGAGTTACATACGTTGGTGTTTCTACAAATATCGATGGCTTCGGTGCTCTCGCTTTCAGCTTGAAATCCCTTGCTATCGACGCGATCAACGTTACTACCGTTGAAAATCCGGATGGAAACGGCCAGACTTTTCAGCCGACTTTCCTTACTCTCGGCGTTACATTTTCCAGACTGTTAAGTGATAGAATTGCTGTTGGTGTTACTATGAATTATATCACCGAAAAACTTGGATTGGTAAGCGCTAATGCTGTCGGATTCGATATCGGTATTACTTACAGAAACCTCGCTAACGTCGATGGTCTCGGTCTTGCTATGGCTCTTAAGAATTTCGGCCCTCAGATGAAGTACGACGGCTCCGGTTTGTATATCAATGCTACTCCTTCAACTCTGGAAAGAGGAGAAGCTGCTTACAAACGCGAAGCTATGGCTTTCGAACTTCCTTCTCTTCTCGAAATCGGTATGAGCTATAATCTAAACTTCAATGCTTCCAATTATCTGCAGCTTAGCGGTACATACCAGAATGCTAACTACTACGGCGACGAAGTTAGATTAGGTATGGAATATGGTCTTAACGACATGTTCTTCGTACGCGGCGGATATATGTTCCTGCCTGAACTCGAAAACGACGATGCCAATATCTACGGTCTTACAGCCGGTCTTGGCATTAAGTACGATCTGGGCGGAACTCAGCTTAAGTTCGATTATGCTTTCAGACAGACCCAGTTCTTCGATGATAACCATGTATTTACAATTCAGCTTGGATTGTAATTTGTAGTTAACTTTAAAAACCTGAGCATCTATTTTAGGTGCTCGGGTTTTTTTATTTTAAAAAGGTCTTTTATATCTTTTCGTACCATCTTTATGGATTGATTAATAAGCTTTTATTATTTATTTAACCGGCTGCAATAGTAAACTTGCGGAGTATTAGAATGAAAAAAATATCTTTAATTATTCTCTCTGTTTTATTATTCGGATCAGTTATTCGTTCACAGAATGAACTGAGATTCGAATTCGACTACGCTAAATTCAAGTACGATTCAAAATCAGTCTACCTGGAATTTTATTACGATTTGAATCCGGAGTTTATGACTACCTCTGCCTCGCAGTCCGGTAATTCACTCGAAGCAATCGTTCATATCGAAATGAAAGATCTTGCCGCCGATACATTCTATATTAATAAAAGCTGGCGGATTCAGAACGTAATTGATGCCGAAGCCGGAATTGCTAAAAACCTTGTCGGAGTTTTCGGATTCCAGGTCCCTGAAGGCGATTACTCCCTTCTTGTTAAGGCCTATGACGCCAATAATCAGAATCTTCAGAAAATTATTAATGAAAAGATTATTGTCCGCCCTTACACTTCAAAAAAATTCTCTATAAGCGATATTGAATTATCCGCTAATATTAAAAAGTTTGATGCAGATCCTCTCTCTCTCTTCTATAAAAATTCTCTGGAGGTTGTACCGAATCCTTCCATGGTCTATTCTGATAAAGCGCCTGTACTTTTCTATTATACCGAACTCTATGACCTTTTATTGGAGGATAATTCAGCGGACTTTACACTTTCTAAACAGGTGTTCAATAGTTCGGGAAATTCAGTTTATAAGTCGGATAAAAAAGTTGCACAGAGCCCTAATTCTATTGTCGATTATGGGTTGATCAATTTATCGAAACTGCCGACCGATTCATACAGTCTTGAAATCAGTCTTGTTGATAACGCTACAAAGCATGCTTTTGTTTCTACAAAAAAATTCTTCCATTATAATCCCGGTGTTGCTGCACCGAACCAGGGTCAGCTTGTTAGCGGAAGTTTTATCGGAAGCGAGTTTGCACTTATGACTAATGAAGAATGCGATAAGATGTTTGAGCAGGTCCGTTTTATTGCGACTCAGGCTGAATTAAATCAATACAAGCTGATCGATTCATTGAATATTAAGAGGGATTTCCTGTTCAAATTTTGGAAAAACAGGGACACCGACTTCAATACTCCGCAGAATGAGTATAAAATGGAGTATATGAAAAGACTTGAATATGTTAACCTTAATTTTTCCTCAAAATATAAAGTGGGCCATCTGAGCGAAAGAGGTCGTGTTTATTTATTGTACGGTGAGCCGGACCAAAGGGATTATTTCCCGAGTGAGCCGAATCTTAAACCTCATGAGATCTGGTTCTACGGTGATCTTGAAGGAGGTGTTAATTTTATTTTCGGTGATTTAACCGGATTCGGAAATTATGAGTTGCTTCATTCTAACATGAGGGGAGAATATAGAGACGATAACTGGATGCGAAGAATCAGCACACTATAAAAATTGAAAATCGATAAAAATAAGATCGAGTTTTTCCTCTTCAGCAATCTTACACGGTTGTTGAAGAAGCTTGGACTTGAAAGAACACGCCGGTTTGCCAGAATAATCGGCGTGTTCATTTATTACTTTATCCCTATCAGAAGATCAACTGCAATCTCGAATCTTTCGAATGCGTTTCCGCAAAAATCCAGCTCCGAAATCAGATCTATTACCAGAAAAAATTACCAGAATATTACCATTACTTTTTTTGAACTGATGCTTATGCCCCATCTCTCAACAGATATTATTAAGAACCAGGTTGAATGTGATAAGATAAAACTGATTCAGGAAAAGATGGAAGAAGGCAAGGGGGTAATCCTACTTACCGGTCATTTCGGTAACTGGGAATTTATTGTTTCCTCTATTGCTGCTAAAATAGCGGGTAGTTTTAATGTCCTCGTTAAACCTCAGAGAAATCCCTATGTCACCAAATGGCTCGAAGAGACACGGCATGTTGCCAATACCAAAGTTATTCCGATTGGAGTCTCTGTTAAATCGATCTATCAGGCATTGAAGAACGGGGAGGCTGTTCTTATTGCGGGCGATCAGAGAGGGCATAAGGATGGGCCCCGTTTCAGGTTTTTCAACCGCCAGACCGCATTGTATACAGGCGCAGCTTCAATAGCAGACAGGACGGGAGCCGCGGTACTGATGTGCATTATTGAACGGCAGAATAATCTTAAATATAATCTTCACGTTGAAGAACTCGATTTCTCCGGCATTCCAGAAAATAACGAAGAGAAGATTGCAATCCTTACACAACGGTATATTGATTACCTTGAAAGAATTGTAACCCGGTCTCCCGAACAGTATTTTTGGATGCACAAACTCTGGAAGTATTGATGAAAAATGAGAAGATACTTGTTATTCAAACCGCCTTCCTGGGTGATGCTATCCTGACCCTGCCCATGATTCAAAAGCTGAAAGAACTTTTTCCCGTTTCGGAAATTGATGTTGTCTCTATACCTTCAACAAGAGAGGTCTTTGAACACTCACTGTTTGTAAACCGTGTTTACAGCTACGATAAAAGAGGATCTCAAAAATCGTTTCTTAACCTGATTAAATTTGCAAAACATCTTAAGGCGAACAATTACAACAGAATTTATTCGCCGCACAGGTCATTCAGGACTTCACTAATCGTTATGATTCTCAATGCCGGCCTCTCGTTCGGGTTTGATAACTCATCATTCGCATATTCATATAAAAAACTGATAAAGTATGATAAGACTGCTCATGAAGTTGAGCGGAACCTTCAGTTAGTCGGAATCGATACGCAGCGTAATGATTGGCGGATACCGCCGTTAATAAATATTCCCGGCGCCGTAAAAGAAAAAATTAAAAATGTTTTGAACATATCTTCTTCTCGGTTTATTGCAATTGCGCCTGGTTCTGTCTGGAATACAAAAAAATATCCGGAGGAGTATTATCTGCAGCTTTCCCGTATGCTCGCAGAAAAGAATTTCTTTATTCTCTTCTTGGGAAGCAAAAGTGATTTCGATTTATGCGAACGCCTCCATAATTATATCGGAAACTTTTCCATCAACCTTGCCGGAAGCTTCACTGTTATTGAATCTGTTGAGGCGCTTAAGTACTGCGGACTTCTAATAAGTAACGACAGTGCGCCCGCACATATGGGCATGATTGCTGGCATTCCGGTTCTTACTCTCTACTGTTCAACTATTCCGGGCTTCGGCTTTTATCCGTATAATAGTCGGAGTTCGTTTCTGTCGGTAGACGGACTCGATTGCAAGCCATGCGGAATCCACGGCCGTAATAACTGCCCGATTAAATCATTCGAATGCGGATATCGCCTTAAACCCGAATCTGTTCTCCAGGAATCGCTGCGCCTTATAATGGTTAAGGAAAAATAGAACTCAAATTTATATATTTACATTCCCTTTATAGGAATTGATATGAAATGGTTTAAATGGGATTTTCTTAAGAAGACGTCCTTTTATATTACTCCTAATTATCCTGATGCTGCTACTAAAAGCTATAAATTCAGTCTGCGCAAGACTGTAGCTTATTTATCAATATATACTCTTGTTGCCTGGCTTATTTTGATCTTCATACTGTCAGTTACTCCTCTAAAGGATTTTATTTTTGTACTCGATAACCAGGAATTAAAACTCCAGAGGGAGAAAATTGTTGAGCTTCAGTCCAAAGTTGAGTTCCTAACCTCTCAATTGCAATCAATTGCAAGCACAAACGAGAAAATGAAATATGCTCTCCGGCTTGCCGGAAAAGATTCAATTGCTGCCGATGATCCCCTTTACGATACACTGAAAACAAGAATAAATAAAAAACTTCAGATCGGCGGAAATATTTTTTCGGTTGTTAAAGATCTTTTTAGCCAGCTCTTTCAATCGGACACCAATCTTATATTCCTTGAGCCCGTTAGCGGTATTGTAATTCAGAATTTTAATGCGGAAGCCGGACACCTCGGTATCGACTTTGGTGTCCCAACCGGGTCGCCGGTATTCGCGTCTGCCGGTGGACTGGTTATTTTTTCGGACTATACATACGAAGACGGTTTTATGATAATAATCAGTCATGATAAAAATTATATTACTGTTTATAAGCATTGTTCAACCTTGATAAAAAAAACGAGGGATTTTGTTCGGCAGGGCGAACTAATTGCGCTCAGCGGAAATTCAGGTAAAAACACTACCGGGCCGCACCTTCATTTTGAAATGTGGCGGAAAGGAAAACCGGTTAATCCGGCAGAACTAATTTTTTAAATAAGGAGATTTTTACATGTCAGTCAAAAAAGAGACACATGCTGAAGATGTTAGCATTATCAGCAGTGGAGTTATTATTGACGGTAACCTGCAGAGTGAAGGAAATGTCCGAATCGATGGAATTATTAATGGTAATGTGGCCGTTAGCGGTAATCTTACAATTGGAGATTCTTCAAGGATCAAAGGTGAAATAAAAGCCCGCAATATTTCTATGAGCGGGAAAGTTGAAGGTAAAGTAGTTGTTGCTGAAAAACTCCGCCTTGAATCTAAATCGGTTTTGCAGGGCGACCTGATGGCCAAAATTCTGATTATCGAAGAAGGTGCTCTCTTCGATGGCACAAGTTCTATGAATCAGAACAACTCCAATTCTTAAAGGTGAGTGACGGAAAGGAAAGATTATACTTCCAGGTTTTCCGAGAGTTACAGGAAAGTTGGACCTTACCTGGGTCTGGGGACTCAATTAGCCGCAACAATGATACTTATGTTTTTTCTTGGCCGGTGGCTCGATGAACAATTCAATACAGAGCCGGTATTAATGATTATCTTTTCTTTGTTCGGAGGTTTCGCCGGAATTTATAACTTCATTAAAACAACATTAGACCTTAACAAAAAGAAAATTGATAAAAAAAGCTAAATACCCGGTACTTGTCTTCCTGTTCTATATTATTTCGATATTGATATTATCCCATTTTGAAATATTGACTCCGGTAATATCCGGATCTCTCTTTTATTCGGCCGGGCTGGTCGCGCTAAATTTTATCCTATTCCTCATTTTCTGGGAATTTTCGAGGAATAAACCGAATAAAACTTTTCTCATATTTAACCTCGGCGGTATGGTCTTAAGGCTCCTTCTAACATTAATAGGTGTATTTGTGGTGATAAAATTCTTGAATATTGACAAATATGCGTTTATATTTGCACTCTTCATATGGTATATCTTATTTCTTTCATATGAAGTTAATTTATTTAGGAAAAAAGCTGAAAAGCCTTAATAATCCTCAAAAACAAGTTAAATGTGGACAACTGATTCAACTGCAGTAGCTGATACATTACAAGCTTCCGGTGCCCAGGATACCGGCTGGATTATGCACCATGTTCTCGATGCCCGTGAACTGGATCTTACTCCTTTCGGTATTATTCATCTACCTGAAATCCATCTATTTGGTATGGACCTCTCCATTACCAAACACGTTGTATTTATGTGGATTGCCGTACTCCTTCTCGTTTTAGCATTTATTGCGGCCAAAAAATCGTATCGGAAATCCTTGATTCCTAAAGGAGTTACAAATCTACTCGAAGTTCTTATTATATTTGTCAGAGATGAGATAGCAAAACCGACTATCGGGCATGGCTTCGAGAAGTTCCTGCCTTATCTTCTTACGGTCTTCTTCTTTATTCTCACATGTAACTTTTTAGGTCTGATACCTTACGGTTCAACAGCTACAAGTAATATTTCTGTTACTGCGACACTCGCAACAATTTCATTTATGGTAATTCAGATCGGCGGAATAATGAAGAACGGCTTCTTCGGATATTTCAAGGGACTGATTCCCCACGGAATTCCGATGTGGCTTCTACCGATCATGTTTGTTGTGGAAATATTAGGATTGTTTACAAAACCGTTCGCACTGGCTATTCGTCTCTTTGCGAACATGACCGCGGGTCATATAGTTATTATGGCTCTTATAGGATTAATTTTCATACTCAGGACGTATTTCGTGGTACCCGTATCTATATCGTTTGCATTGTTCATATTCCTGCTCGAAATACTGGTAGCACTTATTCAGGCATATATTTTTACAATGCTGTCTTCGCTTTTTATCGGGATGGCATATCATCAAGAGCATTAATTATTTAATAACAGTACATAATAGGAGGAAGTTAAATGGAATACGCATATTTAGCAGCCGGTTTTAGCGCAGCATTGACCGTTATCGGCGGTGCTTTCGGTATCGGTAAATTAGCAAGCGCAGCTATGGAAGCCAGCGGCCGTCAGCCCGAAGCTGCCGGTGAAATCAGAACATCTATGATTATTGCTGCAGCTCTTATAGAAGGTATTTCGTTATTTGCTTTGGTTATCTGTATCCTTCTGGCTTTAAAGTAATTTCTGTTTCTCTTATAAAATTATCAGGAAGATTATAAATGACTTCAGCTAATTTATTAATGCTGGCTCTTGCCTCGGGCGGCGAAAGCGGCGGTCCACTGGATGTTAATCCGGGCGTGATATTATGGACCGTGGTTACTTTCATCTTTTTGCTCCTTATACTAAAAAAGATTGCATGGAAACCGATCCTTAATTCGCTGCGGGATAGAGAAAACTTTATTAAAGAATCTCTCGAAAAAGCTGAAACTGCTAAAAAAGATGCCGAGAAGCTGATTGCCGATAATAAGCAGAGCATGTTGAAAGCCGAAGAGGAAGCTAAAAAAATCGTTGACCAGAGCAGGGAATTCGCCGAAAAACTGAAATCCCAGATCCTCGACGAAAGCAAATCCCAGGCTAAGAAAATGGTTGAGAATGCTGCGGCCGAAATTGAACGGAAAAATGCGGAAGCTTTTAATAAACTGAAAGAACAGGTGGCCGATATTGCTATTCAATCGGCTGAAAAAATACTTAGGGAAAATCTTGATAAGGATAAACAGGTTAAATTAGTTAAAAAATATCTGGACGATCTTTCCAAAAACTGAATATGAGCATTTACAGAATTTCATACCGTTATGCCAATTCATTCTTTCAGCTCGCTGAAGAAAAGAAACTGTTGAAAAAATATGGCGAAGATATTGAGCTTATCTTCAATACTCTTAGTCAATCCAAAGAATTGAGATCTGTTCTTCGTAATCCGGTTATTAAACAGAAGGATAAAAAGAACCTGCTTTCAAAAATTTTCGGTTCCAAAATCCGTAAGGAGACTTCTGAATTCCTCGATTTTATTGTGGGTAAAAGCAGGGAGGATATCATGATGGAAATTATGAAGGAATTTCTGAACCTGCGTGATGACAAGGAAGGTATTGTTAGAACCGGAATTACTTCCTCGGTTGATTTAACCGATTCTGTTAAGAAAGATCTCGTTTCAAAACTCGAAAAAAGAACGGGTAAAAAAGTAAAACCCGAATATTATGTTGATAAAAATTTAATCGGCGGTTTTATCGTTAATATTAATGATACTATGCTCGATGCATCGGTAAAACACCAGCTCGATTTATTAAGAAAAAAATTCTCGGAAGAGATTAGTATCTAGAACAATTAGGAAAAAAAAATGGCTGAAATTAGACCTGACGAAGTCTCTGCTATTCTTAGAAAACAACTTGCCGGTTTTGATAATGAAGTCGATATCTATGAAGTCGGTACGGTTCTGCAGGTTGGCGACGGAATTGCCCGCGTCTACGGTTTGTCCAATGTTATGGCTAGCGAACTGGTTGAGTTCCCCAATAACGTTACCGGTATGGTTCTTAATCTTGAAGAAGACAATGTCGGATGCGTTCTGTTCGGTGAATCAAGCCTGATTAAAGAAGGAGATACCGTTAAGAGAACCAACCGTGTTGCATCTTTCCCTGTTGGCGATAAGCTCCTCGGTAGAGTTGTTAATCCGCTCGGTGAACCCGTAGACGGCAAAGGCACCATACAGTTCGATAAGTATATGCCGATCGAACGGAAAGCCCTCGGCGTTATTGCCCGGCAGCCCGTTAAAGAACCGGTTCAAACCGGTATTACGGCTATCGACGCGATGATACCCATCGGCAGAGGGCAGCGCGAACTTATTATCGGTGATCGTCAGACCGGTAAAACAGCCATTGCTATTGATGCTATTATTAATCAGAAGTATACTCATACTGAAGAAGCAAAGAAGTTCGGTATCAAACCGGTCTATTGTGTTTATGTTGCTATCGGTCAGAAGAATTCAACCATCGCACAGGTGGTAGCTAAACTTGAAGAGCAGGGAGCTATGGCCTATACTACTATTGTTGCTGCACCGGCTTCTTCTCCTGCGCCTCTTCAGTATATCGCTCCTTATTCAGGTGCGACTTTAGGCGAACATTTCCGCGATTCTGGAAGACATTCGCTTGTAATTTACGACGACCTTTCAAAACAGGCGGCCGCATACCGCGAGCTTTCGCTCCTCTTAAGAAGACCTCCCGGACGCGAAGCATATCCCGGCGATGTTTTCTATCTCCATTCTCGTCTTCTCGAACGTGCATCAAAGCTTAGCGAGGATCTCGGCGGCGGCAGCTTAACAGCCCTTCCGATAATTGAAACTCAGCAGGGTGACGTTTCCGCTTATATCCCTACAAACGTTATTTCTATTACAGACGGCCAGATTTATCTCGAGCCAAACTTGTTTAACGCAGGTGTTCGGCCCGCTATTAACGTTGGTATCTCCGTATCCCGTGTAGGCGGTAATGCACAGATCAAAGCTATGAAAAAGGTTGCCGGCTCTCTTAAGATCGATCTCGCTCAGTACCGTGAACTAGAAGCTTTCGCTAAATTCGGATCCGATCTTGATAAGGCTACTCAGAAAATTCTTGCAAAGGGTGCCCGGCTTGTTGAACTTTTAAAACAGGGTCAGTACACTCCTATTCCTGTTGAGAAACAGGTCGTTAGTGTTTACATCGGTACCAACAACTTTCTCGACTCTGTTGATGTTAAGGATGTAAAAAGATTTGAAAAAGAATTTCATGAATTCGCTGACTTGAAATACCCGGCAATTTATGAGAATATTAGATCTGCAAAAGAATTAAAGGATGATACCGTTCAGCTGCTTAAAAAAGCAGTGGAAGAGTTCATCGAAAAATTTAACAAAGGATAATATTTTACGTAAGAGATCTGAATTCTAATGGCTACACTTCGCGACATAAAGAGAAGAATTAAAGGTGTGAAGAACACGCAGCAGATTACTAAGGCAATGAAAATGGTTGCCGCTGCAAAACTGCGCCGTGCTCAGGAAAACATTATTAATTCCCGACCCTATTCCAGAAAAATCTCCGAAGTCTTAGGCCATCTTCTGAAAATTGAAAAAAATATTAACAACCCTTTGATAACCGAGCGTAAAACTGAAAAAGTTGCTCTGATTGTTATTACTTCCGACAGAGGTTTATGCGGCAGCTTCAATATGAATGTTATCAGAAATGCTGAAGATTTTTTGAAAAATGAACTTGATGAGCTGAACAGAAACGGAAAGGTCTTACTCTACTGCCTCGGTAAAAAAGGGAACGACCACTTCACCCGCAGAAATTATAATGTTTCCGGTTCATACCCGGGAATATTCTCACACTTGAAATTTGAATTCGCTTCCGGACTTGTTAGAGAATTAACTCACAAATATTTATCCGGCGAAATTGATAAAGTTTTAGTTGTCTATAACGAATTTAAATCCGTGATTCAGCAGAAAACGGTTATCGAACAGTTTTTACCGATTAAACCTTTTGAAGATACTTCCGTTGAATCAAGTTATTCGGAATATATTTATGAACCGGATAAACCCGGCATTATTAATTCAATGCTTCCAAAACATCTTAATTCACAGATGTGGCGGTACCTGCTCGAATCATATGCTGCTGAACTGGGAGCCCGGATGACTGCTATGGATATGGCAACTGAAAATGCTAAAGAGTTGATTCGTTCATTGAACCTGACTTATAACAAAGAACGTCAGGCTTCTATTACAAGAGAAATTATTGAAATTGTTTCCGGAGCAAATGCCTTAAAGGGAAGTTAAATAATTAACTTTTGAAATGAACCCTCTTTTTATTATCTTTTAACCGAGTTGAAAGGCAATGCTCGAAGATTTAACTGAAAAACTTGAACGTACTTTAAAAAAAATTACCGGGCAGGGGAAACTATCTGAATCGAATATCTCCGATACCCTGCGCGAAATAAGACGCGTTCTTTTAGATGCTGATGTTAATTATAAGGTCGCCAAACAGTTTATTGACGACGTTAAAGAGAAAGCTCTTGGCAAAGAAGTACTTGCATCTGTTACTCCGGGGCAGCTCATCACCAAAATTATTTACGATGAACTGACAGTTCTTCTTGGAAGTAAAGGCGCCGAACTTACACTTAATCCGTCCGGCATTACAACTATAATGCTGATCGGATTACAGGGTTGCGGTAAAACTACTTTTAGCGCCAAGCTTGCTAATTATCTTAAAAATAGAAAAAGAAATGTTCTTTTAGTTGCTGCTGACGTTTACCGCCCTGCTGCAGTTGAACAGTTGAAGATTCTCGGAACACAGATCTCAGTTCCGGTCTTCACTATTCCCGACAGCAAAGATCCGGTAAAAATTGCTTCCGAAGCTCTGATTTATGCTAAGGAAAACGGGCTCAATACCGTCATTGTCGATACGGCCGGACGGCTTCATATTGATGAAGAAATGATGAATGAAGCTGCCGCAATTAAAGCTAAGGTCAATCCGACCGAAACTTTATTCGTTGTCGATTCTATGACCGGTCAGGACGCTGTGAATTCCGCTAAAGCTTTTCACGATAAGGTCGACTTCGACGGAATCGTTGTAACAAAGCTCGACGGCGATTCAAGAGGCGGATGTGTCCTCTCTATCCGTGCTGTTGTAAATCGTCCGGTTAAATTCACAAGTCTTGGTGAAAAACTCGATTCGATTGAACTCTTCTATCCCGACCGCCTGGCCTCAAGAATTCTCGGTAAAGGTGATGTTATCTCTCTGGTCGAAAAAGCTCAACAGCAGATCGACGAAAAAGAAGCTGAGGACCTGGAGAAAAAGCTCCTTACGAACAGATTTGATTTCGACGATTTCCTGAAGCAGATCAAGATGATTAAGAAAATGGGTTCGCTCAAATCATTGCTTGCAATGGTACCCGGTGTTGGTTCTGCCGTTAAAAATGCCGATATCGACGATAAGCAGATCGTGAAAGTCGAATCGATTATTCAGTCGATGACATTAAAGGAAAGGGCTAATCCCAAAATCCTTAACGGAAGCAGAAGAAAAAGAATTGCAAGAGGAAGCGGTAATACTATTCAGGATGTTAACCGTCTTATCAAGCAGTTCGAAGAAATGCAGAGGATGGTTAAAATGCTCAGTTCCAAATCCGGTAAATCCGGTTTGATGAATCTGAAAAATTTTAGAAATAATTAATAAAAAAAATCAAATGGAGGAAAAAACAAATTGGCAGTTAAGTTAAGACTGAGAAGAATGGGAAAGAAAAAACAGCCTGTTTACAAACTTGTTGCGGCTGATTCACGTTCACCAAGAGACGGTAAATTTATCGAATCGATCGGATTGTATAATCCTAAAACTGATCCGGCTACTGTTGAATTAAAAGAAGATCGTGCTCTTTACTGGCTCGGTGTTGGCGCTCAGCCTACCGGTACGGTTAAAAATATTTTGTCTGATCAGGGTATTATTCTTAAAAATGATCTGAAGAAAAAAGGTCTGTCTGATGAACAGATCTCTCTTAAACTTGATGAGTGGAAAAAATTGAAAGAAGCTGCGCTCGCTGAAAAAATGAAAAAGCGTGCTGACAAAGCTAAATCTAAAAAAGCATCCGCTGATAAAGATGAAGAAAAGTCTGGTAATGCAGCGGAAGCAAAGGGTACTGCTTCCGAATAAGCTGTTCCTGTTAATGGTTCAGCAGGCACCATTAAATACGTACCCTTATTCACTTAATTATAGGTACTCTCATGAAGGAATTTATTGAATTTATAGCAAAACATCTTGTCGATAACCCCGACGGCGTTACGCTCGAAGAAGTTGCTCCCGATGAAAAAACCATCGAGCTTACTCTTAAAGTCGGCGCTGAAGATGTAGGCAAAGTCATTGGCAAACAGGGTAAAACCGCTCAGGCTATGAGGACATTGCTGACTGCTATTGCAGCTAAAGACGGAAAACGGGCTATTTTAAAAATATTAGATTAATCCTCTCCGTTTCTGGTTAATGGTCTGGTGTGGATCAATTTGTTTTAATAGCCAAAATTATTGCTCTGCATGGCTCAGATGGTTTTCTGGTTATAAATTCCTTTTCTGATTTTAGTGAGAGATTTTACGACCTGGAAAAGGTCTTTATTGAATTCTTCGGCACTAAAAAAGAATTTGATGTCGAAGAAGTAGATAAAAGAAAAGGTAAATATTTGCTTAAACTCAGTGGATTCTCTTCCGCTGATGATGCTAAAATATTTATCGGCAGGAATGTTTTTATTGAAGAGATTAACTCCGTCGAATTGTCCGATGATTCCTATTTCATTCACGATTTGATAGGGTGTAGTGTCTTTAAAGAAAAAGTTCTTTTGGGTTCTGTTACGGACGTCCTTGTTTTACCGGCAAACGATGTCTATGTGATCGAGTGCGAAGATAATAGAAAAATTTTATTACCGGCAATCAAAGACTGTATAAAAAAAATAGATCCGGTTAAGAAAAGAATTGATTTAGTTCCCGGCTGCGAACTTCTATATGACGATGAGAATTGATCTTATTTCCGCCGTACCGGATTCTCTGATTAGTCCTCTCAATACCAGTATTCTTAAGAGAGCTCAGGAGAGAAACAAGGTCCAAATTATTGTCCATAATCTGCGTGATTATGCCTACGATAAACACCGTCAGATAGATGATAAACCCTTTGGCGGCGGACCGGGTATGCTCCTTAAACCCGAACCGTTCTTTGAATGTATTGAAAAATTAATGGCCGATAGAAAATACGACCACGTAATCTATCCCTCTCCCGGAGGAAAATTCTACGATCAGAAAATGGCAAACAGATTTTCTCTCGCTGAAAATATTTTGATTATTGCCGGGCATTATAAGGGAATTGACGATAGGGTCCGCCAGATATTTGCGACCGAGGAAGTCTCTATCGGAAGATATGTTTTAACAGGCGGGGAAATTGCTGCACTTGTTATTATCGATTCGGTCGTCCGGCTTCTGCCCGGTGTTCTGAACGACAGCGAATCTGCATTGAACGATTCACTTATGGACGGGGATGTAATTGAAGCCCCATATTATACTCGGCCGGCTGAATACAAAGATTTGAAAGTACCGGAAGTTCTTCTTTCCGGTCACGAAAAAAAAGTAAAAGACTGGAAAGACGAACAGTCAAAAGTTTTAACAGAAAAGTGGAAAAAAATAAATAACCTGGAGTAACAAATGGATAATCTAAAAGAAATAGTAGCTGATCAGATGAAATCTGATATACCGGCGTTTAAAACCGGCGATCATATTCGTGTTCACGTAAGAGTTATTGAAGGCGATAAAGAAAGAATTCAGCCCTACGAAGGCGATGTGATTAATATTAGAGGTGCCGGTTTAAATAAAACTTTCACCGTTAGAAAAATTGCAAGCGGCGTTGGCGTTGAAAGAATTTTTTCCTATTACTCTCCCAAAATCTCTAAAATTGAAATTATTAGAGAAGGTAAAGTAAGAAGAGCCAAACTCTTCTACTTAAGAGAACTCTCCGGTAAAGCTGCCAGAATCAAGGATAAGAGAGTTAAGTAATTTGTTTAGACTGACCCCGATTCGTCGGGGTTTTTTATTTAGATCATCGGAGATCAAATGAAAATTTTTGCACCCTCTAATATCTATGCGGATATTATCGCTTCGGTATTGAAAAAACAGGACGACGCAGAAATCATTACAACAGGCTCTTCACTTATAAGCCGGGAACTTGAAAGTGATGAGAATGCTGTCGGTCTGATCCCGGGTCTGGATCTTATAAATCACAGGGAGTTTTTTGTCTCTTCTAAAACCGGTATCTCTTTCGACGGCGCCCTCAGCAATTCTTACTTTTATCTTACTGAGAGTAGTGAAAGGACATTGGGAACGGTATCGGTTCGCGGGGATGTCTCATTAAATGAAATAATTCTGACAAAGATATTGTTCGAGGAAAGATTCTCTTCAAAAGTAGAGATTGCGCTTGATACGCACAAGGATCCGGACAAAGAGGAAAACACACTTGTAGTAGGAAGCGAGAATTTCCGGCTCTGGGATTTTGAGAAGGGAATAAGCTTCTCGGATCTTATGGCAGATGTACTCGATCTTCCCTATGTTAATTTTATCTTTGCTTCTAAAAACAGGAATTCACTTCTGCAAATTGAGAATTATACAAAACAGGTCGATGAAATTATCCAGGATGACCTTCAGGGCATTCTTAATAACCTCAATTACTCCGACAACGTTAAGAATCTAATCCGCGAAAACTTCAATACCGTCTATTACCAGATAACATCCAACGAATCGGATTCGTTGAATGAAATGATCAAACTCGTTTACTACCACGGAATAATTGATGATATTTTTGAAGTGAAGTTTATTTAAAACCTCTCCCCGGATAGGGGAGAGGTTTTGTTTGATTCTATTTGTCGAGTGAAACGTGTGAGTAGGAGATAACATTCGGATTGTTTCTAATTGCCTCCAGCATATCGCCTGTTGCTGAAGTTTGAAGTTTAAGTGTACAGCACGCTACGAGCCCGCCGTCAAAAATTATATTCTCAACTTCTTCAATATTGATATTTCCCTGTCTTAGTACATCCAGAATACTTGCCAGCACTCCGGGTTTGTCGTAATGTTTAACTACAAGCTGATAATGCGCGTCTGTAATTCTTGCACGGTTTACCCAGTGATCGATAACGCCGCTGTGGATATAATGAAGTATAATATTTATTGTTTCTTCTGCAACCGCATTCTGTGCCTGCTCGGTAGATGCGCCGATATGATGTGTAATATATACGTTATCAAGCTCCTGTAGTTTTGATGAAACGGTTCCGTCTTTTCCTTCCGGTTCTCCCTTGAATACGTCGAGTCCTACCTTGAGATTCTTTTCTTTTACCGCTTTGATAAGAGCCTCTTCGTCTATTACGTCCTGGCGGGAAGTGTTTATCAGAATAGCACCCGGCTTCATCAGTTTGAACATGGCATCGTTAAATAAACCCTTAGTCTGAGGTGTGGATGGCAGGTGAATAGATACAATATCTGCGATTGGGAGAATCTGATCAAACTCCGAAAAATCTTTTGCGCCGTATCCTTCAATTCTTGTAATATCCTTGGCATAAATATTCAATCCGAATGCCTGTGCCCGTTTTGCAACTTCTTTGCCGATATTTCCGTATCCGACAATTGCCAGTGTCTTTCCGAACAATCCTTCGGATTTGGAGTACTCAGCTTTGTTCCATTTCCCCGCTTTAAAATCTGCAACGTTATGCGCAATTCTTCTGTCGAGTGCAACCATTAAACCGATTGCAAGTTCTGCAACTGCAATTGAATTTTTACCCGGACAATTGGAAACATAAATTCCTTTCCTGTTTGCCGCTTTAATATCGATGTTGTTTACGCCGGCTCCGGCCCTTACAATTAAATTAAGTTGATTGGATGCTTCCACCGTTTTTGCATTTACAACTGTTGAACGGACTACTAAGCAATCTACATTCTTAACCGCTTCCGGAAGGTCGTTCTCTCCGAGCTTCGGATTATAGATCACTTCAATATCCGAATCCTTTAATCTCTGAATGTAGAGATCCGGAAACTTGTCCGCAATTAATACTTTCATTTTCATTTTGTCACCTTCTGTTGTTTTTCAAATTGATCTTGGCTGATTTCATCTTAACGGATGAATAATCATTACTTTAACATTGGAATTTTTATTCCAAACTTTTTAGCATTGTCAATTGCCTGTGTATAACCGGCATCGGAATGGCGTGCTATTCCCATTCCCGGGTCGTACGTTAAAACTCTTTCGAGCCGTTCTTCGGCTTCCCGGGTTCCATCAGCAACTACAACCATTCCCGCATGAATCGATTTCCCGATTCCAACACCGCCGCCGTGATGTACAGATACCCAGCTTGCGCCTCCGATAGCGTTTAACAGCGCATTCAGAATCGGCCAGTCGGCTATTGCGTCGCTTCCATCCAGCATTCCTTCCGTTTCCCGGTTCGGCGAAGCAACCGATCCGCAATCGAGATGATCCCTGCCTATAACTATTGGTGCGCTTACTTTTCCTTCTGCTACCAGTCGGTTGAATATCTTTCCCATCTTTGCCCGCTCTCCGTATCCGAGCCAGCAGATGCGCGATGGTAATCCCTGGAAATGAACCTTCTTCTGTGCCATCTCTATCCAGCGTCTCAATCCTTTATTCTCCGGAAATGTTTCTAATACGGCTCTGTCGGTTGTGTAGATGTCTTCCGGATTTCCGGAAAGAGCAGCCCATCTGAAAGGACCCTTGCCGTCGCAGAAGAGGGGACGTATATATTCCGGAACGAATCCCGGGATATCGAATGCGTTTGCAACGCCGTTCTCTTTTGCTTCGCCACGTATATTGTTCCCGTAATCGAATGCCACAGAACCTCTCGCTTGAAACTCGAGCATCGCGTTAACGTGAGCTGCAATTGTCTTGCGCGATAGTTCTATGTATCGTGCAGGATTCTCCGATCTGAGTTTAATTGCTTCTTCAAATCTCATCCCCATCGGAACATATCCGTTCAGAGTATCGTGTGCAGAAGTCTGATCGGTTATAATATCAGGCGTAATATTTCTCTTTAAAATTTCCGGGAGAATTTCTCCTGCGTTTCCTACGAGTCCAACCGAGACCGCATTTCCTTTGGATTTTGCTTCCATTACAGTATTTAACGCTTCATCAAGGTTATCGGTAATCATATCGATATAACCGGTATCGATCCTCTTCTGAATCCTGGTTCTATCTACATCAATTCCCAGGAATGCTGCGCCGTTCATTGTAGCGGCGAGGGGTTGAGCACCGCCCATACCGCCTAAGCCGGCAGTTAAAAGAAATTTACCCGCGAGCGATCCGTTAAAATATTTACGCGCGCACTCTGCGAATGTTTCATATGTCCCTTGCAGAATTCCCTGCGTACCGATATAAATCCAGCTTCCCGCTGTCATCTGGCCGTACATTGTTAATCCCAACTGATCGAGCCGGCGGAATTCGTCCCATGTTGCCCAGTCCGGTACAAGCATTGCATTGGAAATTATTACTCTCGGAGCGTTAACGTGGGTCTTGAATATTACAACCGGTTTACCCGACTGCACAACCAGAGTTTCATCGTTCTCCAGATCTTTTAGTGATCTAACGATAGCTTCGTACGATTCCCAGTTCCTGGCGGCTTTGCCGGATCCGCCGTATACAATTAAGTCGTCGGGGCGCTCTGCAACATCGGGGTCCAGATTGTTCATAAGCATTCTTAAAGCTGCTTCCTGAATCCATCCTTTACAGGATAAGGATGTACCGGTAGGGGCTTTAATTGTTTTGGTTTTTGTACCCATCATTTCCTCTTAAACTCTTAATTAACAGAAGAGATTTTCTCTGACGGAAAAAAATCGTTTTAAAATTAATACTGTCTAATTACTGAAATAGCTATCCAATAAAACTTTGTACTGATTGTATGCCGATTTATAGAGCCACCTTTTAAGAAATCCGCTGCCCTTTATCTGCTTTGCCATATGGTCGACATTCTCTTTGAGACGGAAAGCGAGTTTTGTCTTCTCCTCCTTTGTCAATTTGATCTCTAAGTCGGAGGAATTTAATTTATCTACTATGGATGTAAATGATCTTACATCGGCATAAAACTTTTCGTCGGCCGAAATCTGTTTTAAAATTGTTTTGCAGAAATTGAGAAGAATCTTCTTCTCGTTTTTATCAAACTCGAATGTGTAGTTTTTGAATAAGGGTTTTGCCATAATTTTATCAGACTTTTAGTGAAAGGAGTTTTTCCCTCATACTGTTGTAACCGGGTTTAATTACATTGTAGATATAATGAAGCCTCTCTTTATAAGGAATGAATGAGGATTTCATCGCGTTTATATTAAGTTTTTCCACATCGTCCAGGTTTAATCCGAACATTTCAATTGCCGTCAGATATTCTTTTGTCAGGGTTGTATCGCTCATCAGTTTATCATCGGTGTTAAGGAATACTCTGAACTTTTCCCTGTAATATTTTATGAAAGGATGATTCTCAAGTTTATCGACCGCCCCAGTATGAACATTGCTTAGAAGGCAAATC
Organism: Melioribacteraceae bacterium; assembly: GCA_035362835.1. NCBI lineage: Bacteria > Pseudomonadati > Ignavibacteriota > Ignavibacteria > Ignavibacteriales > Melioribacteraceae > Melioribacteraceae bacterium. The sequence continues at coordinate 16,207 of DAOSDY010000005.1, read as the reverse complement.
TCCATTGGGAGTCTTGTATCCAATATGTATTGTGAAAGCTCTCCAAGGGCCACAATATTTCCGTCCTTATCGAAAGCCATGTCCTCAATGAGACGGGTGGCATGCCCGATTCTTAGAGCGCCGCAGAGCTGTATTGCCTGCCAGATCGAGTCCTTACCGAATGCTTCACCAGCATGAATAGTAATGTTAAAGTTCTTCTGTTTTATATACTGAAACGCATCTAGATGCTTTTTAGGGGGATAACCGCCTTCTTCTCCGGCCAGATCAAATCCTACTACACCCTGGTTCCTGAAATCAACGGCCAGTTCGGCAATCTCTAATGTATTTTTCATATTTCTCATACCGCACAGGATCAGTCCGAAGCCAACTCCAAAATCTTTTTTCCCTTTCTCTAATCCTTCCAGAACTGCCTGGATAATATCTTCGTGATATAATCCTTTCGAAGTATGAAATACCGGGGCAAACCGGGTCTCCACATAACAGACTCCGTCGCTTTTCATGTCCTCCATCATCTCATATGCTACTCTGGTTAGCGAATCCTTTGTCTGCATAACTGCACATGTATGTTCGAATCCTTGAAGGTATTCTACAAGATTTCCTTTATTGGCCCCGCGGTGGAACCACTCGGCCAGCTCCCCGGGATCTGTTGTTGGAAGTTTTGTATACTTCATTTCCTTTGCCAGATCGATTATTGTTTCCGGGCGAAGGCCCCCGTCCAGATGATCATGCAGCAGAACTTTTGGTACGTTTCTGATTATCTCTTCGGTTTTCAAATTTTTTTACTCCTTTAGTTTCAAAAATATCCTTTTAGAGTCCGAAAATCAATTTAAAGGAAATCAAACGGTTTGATTGATTAAGCTGAAACAAGTGAAAGAAATTAATCTTGACTTCCCTATCTCAAAATGGTTATTTTTCGTGGAATTTAAATCAGAATTTATATTAAAATCAGGAGAATCAATGAAAAGAGCACTAATTTCTTTAAGTATAATAGGTATGGTATTGAGTATCACTGCCTTTCAATGTGCTTCTGCCGAATTAACCGGTGCAAAATTGTATATCAATCAGAAACAATACGAAAAAGCTAAAGAATCCTTGATGAAAGAAGTGACCAAAAATCCTGCCAGCGACGAAGGATGGTATCTTCTAGGATCTATCCACGGCGAAGAGGGGAATATAAATGAAATGCTGGATGCTTTTGGTAAATCATTGAAATCAAGCAAAAAGTTCCAAAAGGAAATTAACGATTCCCGCCAGTACTACTGGGCTACAAGTTTTAACAAGGGAGTAATCTTCTTCAATAATGCTACAAAAGCAACTCAGGAGGATTCGGTTAAAATCTTCTTTGATAAAGCGATTTCAGAGTTCAACAATGCAATCCTATGCGAACCCGATTCTGCGGTTTCCTATCAGAATCTCGCCTATGCTTATCTTAATCAGAATAAAATAGACGACGCAATTGTTCCCCTTGAAACACTTACAAAACTTGGAACATCCGCAGAAGCGTTTGCCATGCTCGGTCAGATCTATACTGAAAACGGTAATACTCTTATGGATAAATACAAAGAAAGTAAAGTTGCTTCTGACAGTGTTAAAGCATATGAATGGTTTGATAAAGCCATTTCAACACTTCAAAACGGCAAAACAAAATTTCCTGACGACGGCGAAATCCTTCTAAGACTCTCCAATGCTTATATCGCAGCAAATAAACTTGATGTTGCTATGACAGCTTTTAGAGAAGGAATTGAGAAGGAGCCTAATAATCAGTATTACCATTACAACTACGGCGTTCTTCTGCTAAATGCAGATGAATACGAAAAAGCCGAAGCTGAATTCAAGAAAGCTATTGAACTCGATCCGGAATATGTTAATGCTATCTACAACCTTGGCGTTGTTTATGTCCGTCAGGGTACTGCTATGAGAGAAAAAGCTGAGGCAGAAGGTAAAGAGGATCTCTCTTATCAGGAAAAATTTAGGGCTGCGATTCCTCATATGGAAAAATACCTCGAATTCAATCCTAAGGAAGCTGTTATTTGGGAACTCCTCGGAAAAATTTATGCTAACCTCGGCATGGCTGATAAATCCAAGGAAGCTTTCGAAAAAGCCGATCAGTACAGATAAAATTCTTTGTGGAATTTAATTACAAACCCACAGTCTTTTAGTAAGATTGTGGGTTGTTTTTTTGAAACCGGACTAAATGAAAGATAATAGGAAAAAAAATGAATCAGAATAAAGAGAATGTTCAGCAGCAGATTAATATTGAGCTTGGTGAAAAAGAAGCGGAGGGAATCTATTCGAACCTCGCAATAATTACCCACTCGCCGGCCGAATTCGTAATCGATTTCACTCGTGTGGTTCCCGGGGTTCCAAAAGCACGGGTACTCTCCCGCATTATAACTACTCCTCAGCATGCCAAGATGTTACTTAGAGCACTAAAGGAGAATATTGATAAATTTGAATCGCGGTTCGGCGAAATAAAGATCGATGCCCAGCCGGCCCATCAGTTCGGATTTATTAACGCGCAGAAACCCGAACCGATTAATTAATTTTAACTTAGGGAGAGATTAATACTCTCTCCCTTTAATATGATCCAGTGCAAACACTCGTCAACTTTCAAAATCTTATCTTGAGTAAGACTAAATAAATAAGTACCTTTCTTACGAAATAATCCCTTTAATTTTTTTTTGACATAGTAATCCGGAGATAAATTATGCGAAAGATTTTAATGCTTTCCGTAATTGCAGTCTTGCTGGTATTTTCACAAAACCGGCTAAGCGCACAGGCTTCAATTGATTTAATAATCTTTCCTGAATTAAATACCGTTGATTTTGCAGCCTTCGATTTTACAAGCGCCAGAAATGTGTCCCAGCGGTTAATCCAGGTTAATATTAATCCGCCAGGCGTTGAAGTGATTGTTGAAGGAAAGGTGGATTGGAAGAAGGACGATCGTTCGGGATTTCAGGAATTATTCCGGTTCAGGACAAAAAAATTTATTGCCCGGAGCTTCTCTAACGATGAGATCAATAATTCCGAAATCGAAATCGACAATACCAGTTTTAATTCCAGTCTTACTTCAGAAATAATCAGACTCGGCAAGCCGAGCGGAGTTATTACAATTGAATTGCGTCTGCTTGATTCAAGAGGGAATTCCCTTGATAACGATAATGAGGAGATCTCTTTTCTGAATCCCACGGCTCCTTCTATCATTTTACCTGTTGAAGGGAGTTCCTACGATATCGGTTCTATAATAGTTCAGTGGACCGCTTCAATAGGGGTTACGAGTTACAAGATCAAAGCTAATTACGCTCCCGATAATGCGGCCAATCCCGAACAGGCACTCAATTCCGGAAAACCTCTTATAGATGACCGCGACGTCGGCACCGTTACTTCAATCCGTCTGAATGATATCCTCAACCGGGAATTACTGGCCGATACAAATATTGTTATTGTTGTAAAAGCTTTCGTACAGGGGCCGGGCGGCGGAGATGTCCTGAGCAGTCCTCTCGTTACCTTTAAAACAAATTCAACCGGAACGGAAACAACTGTTGTGAAGATCGGCAATCCCGATCTTGTAAGACTGGCCAATCTGCTTCCGGGTCAGATCAGCAAGGAATTCCGCGATAAACTGATCAACGGCGATATAATGCCCGAACAGATACAGTTCTCCGACGAGAACGGTAATTCTCTCACCTTTTCCGATTTTGTTTCAATATTGAATTTCCTTGAACAGAATAACGATGCAATTATTACAGTAATCTTTTCTCCTAAATGAAAACAACCGGGGTTTTGAAATGATAAATCCAAAAAATATTTTGATTGTGCTTGGAGTCTTTCTATTAGTCGGTTTCTCAACAGAAAAAATGAATCCGCCTTCATCCGATACTCCAATTGCTTTGGTTAAAAAAATAATTAAGGATGTTACATACCGGACAGGTTCCAATCAGTCCGATTGGGAAAAAGCCAAAGTAGGTCTCCCGTTGAACGACGGCGGCGAAGTAAAGACCGGGTCGAACTCCCTCGCGCTCGTCCTTTTTACCGATGGCTCAGGATTGCTGAGGGTTAGAGAGAATGCTATTCTTCATATCTACGGCAAATCTCAAAATAAAAAAATGGATAAGAATACTTTTATCGACAGGGGAATGGTCGGTTTTGAAGTTAACAAACAGGCCGAGGACGAGGAATTCAAATTCACCACTCCTACAGTGGTTGCGTCTATTCGCGGAACAGAGGGCTACATTGAATTCAACGATCTCGATTCTACTTCAACCATTTTCCTCAATACCGGATCTGCCCTTTTTCAGACTCTTAAAGGCGAAGAAGGAACTATTGTAAACGGCAGAACACTTACGGTTAAGAACGACGGTACTTTTTCTCTCTCTAATTCTACTGCCGAAGATTCGGTCCGGTTTAAGTCTTCAATCCAGACAAATCCAAAACAGATAATTCTGAAGACTCCGGATGGCGATGTTAAAATTGAATATTTACGCAATAAATAATTTCTCTATTATGAAATATTGAGAACAGAGGTTCAGATGAAAAAGTTTTTATACCCTCTCTTTATTTTAATTTTTTCAACCTCTCTAATTTATTCGCAGGCGAGCGATTATATCTCAACTGTAAGGATCGGTTCGGCTAAAGAGAACTCTACCGTTTCTGTTGCGGCCGACCTTATTGCGGCAGAGAATATCTCAAGTATTAATTTGTTCTTTAAAAAATTCGGGGAGAATGAATACAGGAATCTGGAAATGCTTATTGCCGGCAACACCGCTTCGGTCTCAATTCCTGCAGAATATATTGTCCCCCCTTATCTCGATTATTATCTGATGATTCAACTTAAAAACGGGAATCCCCAGAGTTATCCGGTCGGGATTGAACAGGGAATTACTCCGCTTCAAATTGCTGTCTCAGGTGTGAGCGAAAAAGATAAGGAAATAATTATTCTAAGTCCTTCGGACGGCGAACTCCTGGCACAGGAAAATCTCCTTGTCTCAATCTCATTCGTAAAAGCTCCGGACGATGTTGATATAAGCAGAACAAAAATTTATCTGAACGATCAGGATGTTAGCGGAAATGTCCTGATCGCCGGAGAATTGATTGTCTTGAGCGGCGAAAGTTTTGAAGGCTCCCTGTCAAGCGGAACCCGGTTGCTAAAAGTTGATGTCTATGATAAAGAAGGAAATTTATATCATTCTCTTTCCCGCACTTTTCAGGTAGTGTCTGCCGAAGTAGCTGCGGAGGTCAGCACCCGCTGGAAATCTTCCGGTAATCTGAGGGCTGAATCGAGGAGCGAATCGTATAACTCACTCTCCACCTGGTACAATAACGTGACTGCCGATCTTAATGCCTCCTACGAAAGCTGGAAATTCAACGGTTACATTTATTTTACATCCGAGGAAAAGAGCAGTCTTCAACCTTATAACCGTTACTCGGCAAGTATCAGCGGCGGTGACTGGCTCAGCCTGAATGTTGGCGATTCCTATCCGCGGTTCCCCAGCTTGATTATGGACGGTAAAAGAATACGCGGTTTCAGCGGATCACTTAACCTCGGATTCATCAATGTTGCCGCGGCTATCGGCGAATCGGACAGAAAAATTGAAGGAACACTGTTCGAGACTTATCCGCAGGGTCAGGTTCCGTTGGGTTCCGATATTATACAGATTAACGCCGTTAAGTACGGAAATCCCTACGGCAAAGTTGCTCTCGGCACTTATACAAGAGATCTATTTGCTCTCAGGCCTTCGTTCGGAAGCGGCGAGAACTTCCAGCTCGGATTTACTTATCTCCATTCAAAAGACAACACCGGCTCCATCGAGTTCGGATCCAGGCCGCAGGAGAATGTTGTTCTCGGATACGATTTGAAATTTGCCATCGACGATCAGAATTTCATTTTCACCACTCAGGGCGCTTTCAGTATGTTCAATAAGGATATCGCTTCGGGAAATCTGACCGATGCCCAGATCGATTCTATCTTCGGCCCAAACGGATTGTACGACATCGATCCCGATCAGGTTAAAACCATCAGGGATATTTTGGGAAAATTTATAACTGTTAATCAGTATATCGGTCCTCTCAATCCTCAGGAATTTGCGTCGATTGCCGGCGAAGCTGTTTTAAGCATGAATTACTTGAACAACAATCTCCGTGCCTCCTATATCTACCGCGGAAATGATTACCTCTCATTCGGACAGTCCTTTATACGCACCGACGTTAAGGGTATTAACATAGTAGACCGGATCAGGATGTTCGATAATAAAGTTTTTCTGTCTCTCGGCTACGAAAGCCTTGAGGATAATCTGCAGGGTACAAAGCGTGCTACTACAAAGTATAATACGCTGAGCGCTTCGGTTTCAATCTTTCCGCGCGCCGACTTCCCGAACATTACTATCGGTTATAATAAGTCGGATAATAATAACGGACTGAAAACATCCGATCCGGCGAATCAAGATTATGTGGTAGACGATATAACTAACAGGGTAATCGTTCAGCTCTCATACGACTTTATGGCGCACGTAAAACATAATTCATCACTCTCTTTCACAACCCAGAACAGGGAGGATAACAGTCTCTCTAATACCGACGCTACTTATAATGCTGCCGGCTTTACATTGAACAGCTACTGGTCTCCGCAGCTTAATTCACTGGTCCAGATTCTCTACAGCTCAAGCGAAATTAAGAGCGTACCGTTCGATTATTTTACCATTACACTCGGAGGACGTTACAGATTGCTCGATAACAAACTTCAGCTCTCGGCTACTTTGAGTCCGAGCTTCGGCGATTTTAAAAGACAGGCCCTGGAATTTGTTGCCGATTATAATATACTGGCTAACTTAAACCTGGCTTTCCAGGCCCGTGTTTACAGGATACCGGACAAGGCGACGAACTCTATAATCGGATTGGTAACGCGGTTTACTTTCTAGATCGGATCGTATTATAATGACGGGCGGCAGAATCAAGTTTAAAAGTCTCTGGAAAAGTTTAGTATTTATTCTTGCCGCCTCTTTTCTCACCATAATCCTTACGCAGGATCTCCTTTTTACATTCGCACCTCTCAAAGAACTTGAACTTAAACTGATTGACAGCAGATTCTCCGAAAGGGGAAAAAAAGAAATTAAAGATTCGGCAGATGTTGTGATTGTAGAAATTGATCAGGAAACTATTAATCAATTAACTCCACCTTATAACCGCATTCCTCTGCCCCGCTCAATTTATGCAAAACTGATTGAAAACCTTAATCAGGTGGGAGTCCGGGCAATTGGTATTGATGTTATTATGTCGAATCCCGATTCACAATCTCCCGGTGGTGATTCACTGCTCTTTGAATCAATTAGAAAATACAGGAACGTTGTTGTCGCCGGGAAAATTGATGAATCTGAAGACTTCAGAATGGAAAATTCTGGATATATGCTAAGTGATACAAGCAGAGTTAAAAAATTCTACAATTATGAAAATTTATTCTTCTCTGCAGATAGTTCGATCGGTATTGTTCAACCACCGGCTGATTTCGATTTTGTCTACAGAAGGTATATCCCATTCCGTGTAACCGGTATAACTGATTCCAGAGTACCGTCTTTCGGTTTTGCAGTTATCAATAAAGTATTGGGCTTGCCTGGATTTGCTACTGCTCTCGTTGGTGAATACTTCTTCGAACTGGGTCAAAAGAAAATTCCAAAGTATGATAATAATTCAGTCCTAATTAATTTCTATGGGCCAAGCCGTACGTTTAATTATATAAAGCTTCAGGACATTATTGATGATGATAGCCTTCTAACTAAGGATGAAGTAGATTATCAAACCGAAATTAATGTCTGGGATGAATACCTGTCTGATCCGGATATGCGGAGCCGACTTGAAAATAAAATTGTACTTGTCGGTTCAACTATGCCTGAGGACCGTGATATACTGGCTGTATCCTTTGCAAAAGGGACAAGGAAAGGGGACAACCTGATGCACGGGGTCGAATTCCATGCGAACACCATTCAGAATATCCTTTGGAATGATCATATAACCGTTCAATCCGTAGAAAGTGAAATTATTCTCGTCCTAATATTAACCGTAATTGTATTTATCGTTACTTCGCTGGTAAGAAAAATAAAATTGCGAATCGGTATCTTCATCGAAATTATTAACCTGCTTTTAATTGTCCTTTCTGTGTATGGACTTTACCAGTTGAGCATTTATCTCTTCATTAACAATAAGTTTCTGATTGTAATTGTAAGCCCCGCACTTGCACTTATACTCGGCTATATTGGAAGTACCGCGTACCATTTTATTATGGAACGTCAGCAGAATGTGCTTATTAAAGGAATGTTCAGTCAGTATGTAAGTAAATCGATTGTAAATGAATTGCTCGCAGATCCGGATAAATTAAAACTCGGCGGCGAGAAGAAAAATCTTTCCGTCCTCTTCAGCGATATTGCCGGATTCACAACCTTTGCAGAAAAGAAAGAACCCGAAGAACTCGTTAGTTTCATAAATGAATTTCTGAACGAGATGACGGAAATAATCCTGTCGAACGGAGGAACTCTCGATAAGTATCTCGGCGATGCCGTAATGGCTTTCTGGGGCGCGCCGGTTGAAATTGAAGACCACGCTTACAAAGCATGCCTTACATCTCTTCAGATGCAGGATAAACTTGCAGAACTCAGGGATAAGTGGTCTAAAGAAGGCGAGCCGCTTATCCGTATCCGTATCGGAATTAATACAGGTGAGGTAATTGTCGGAAATATCGGCGGCGTTAAACGTTTCGATTATACAGTTCTTGGCGACGATGTAAACCTTGCCTCCCGCCTTGAAGGTGCCAACAAGGAATACGGCTCTAACATTATGATTAGCGATTCAACGTATCAGCTCGTTAAAGAGAAGGTACTTGTAAGAGAACTCGATATTATCCGCGTAAAAGGGAAGACCGAGCCGACACGTGTATACGAACTGATCAGCTTAACAGGGGATCAGAAGGCCTCCGCCGCTATTGAGCAGATGCATGAATACTTCCAGGGCCTCGAACTCTACCGCAATAAAAGTTTTGAACCTGCTCACGATTATTTTAAAAGATGCGCTGAAAAACTGGGGGACTATCCTTCAAGAGTCTATTTGAACCGTTGTGAATATTATCTGAAGAATCCTCCTGCGGAAAACTGGGACGGGGTGTTCGAATTCAAAACCAAATAATTATTTGATCGACCGCTTTATATTGATTACAGCCGCAGCAAGAAAAATAAAATTAGCCATCCATGCTGTTATCAGAGGATCGAGTACACCGTTTTTCCCGAATGCCTGGCTTACCTTCATAAATACCAGGTAAATGAATGTGATCAGCAGGTTAATCCCGAATTGAATTGCCAGTCCTCCCCGGCGCCGGTTGGCCGATATCGGCAGCCCGAATAGAACTACCACCAGACTCGCAAACGCATATGCAATTCTCGACTGGTATTCAATCAGTATTGATGTCGGGTCATTACCGGTTCTTCTCTGTTCGTCGGCAAAGTCCGAGAGTTCAGCGAGGGACATCTCCTCGGGTTTGCGCTGCTTCTTTATTACATCTTCAGGTTTGAAATTTAATCCGGCAAAATCGATCTGTATAAACCGTTCCATTACTTCTGTAGAATCTGTAATGTCTCTTACAGTTCCGTTCATAAGTGTCCAGAGGCTTTTAGTTGAATCGTATTTCATCCGGAACGCGTCGGTTCGTTTTATCAGTTTTGTTTTATCGGATGGATTGAACTCCTGTATGCTTACCTGATGCGCCTGCTCGTTTGAAAGATCATAATAACTGATTGTTACTATACGCGATTTTGTATCCTGGAAGAATATGTTGCTTCCGAAATAAACGATTCCTTTCTTCATATACGTCTGTTCAATAAATACTTTATGCTTGTTGGCCATCGGAACCAGATATCCGCCGACGTATACGCTGAGCAGGCTTATAAAGAACGTGACAATTATAAAAGGAGCTATAAAACGGTAGAGGCTTATTCCGCCCGCCTTCATCGCGGTCAGTTCATTGAGTGTGGACATTTTGCCGGCTGTAAACAATCCCGCAAGCAGAACCGCTACCGGAATTACAAGCCGGATTATTTCGGGCATGAATACCAGGTAGTACTGAAGTATCATCTCCGATGGAACGTTCTGATCGATAAAATCATCCAGGTTCTCCATCATATCGATTACTACAAATATCATCGTAAAAGCCAGCAGGCCGAATAATGTAGTCTGTATGAATTGTTTTATCAGGTATCTGTCCAGGATCTTCATGCTATTCAGAATCCCCGGAATTGTTTATTTCAGAAGTACGCCATGATCTAGGTATAAGTTTTGAAAGCCAGTCGAAGCTTATTGTTACCTTCTCCCGCGCGCTTTTTATCATAAGCCAGATTCCAACAAATGTAAGAAGGAAATTCGCGCTCCACATTCCCCAGAACGGCGATAGTAAACCTCTGTCTGCTAATTTTTCGCCTCCTATCAGAAATGCCCAGTAGAGGAGGAAGAAAAAGAGACTTATACCCGCGGCCATTCCGAATCCGCCGCGCTTCATCATAGTTCCCAGCGGCGCTCCTATCAGAATAAATACTATGCAGGCAAAAGGTAAAGAATACTTCTTATGGATCTCTACCCAGTACCGGTTAATTTCCTGCTTGCCGTAATCAATCCTGTTCAAAATATTTATTAATGAATTTTCGTCGGATTTAATTCTCTGCTGCGATCGCGTGTAAATATTTGTGTTTGCTTCGGCATTTATTATACCGGTTGATGAACTGTCACTTAATCCGGATATAACAGGCTCCCGTCTGGCTTCGAAATCGGATCTATTTTTATTGTAAATAGCGGTAAGACTGTCAACAATTTTTATCATTTCAGAGGAACTCAATTCCCTGTCGCCCCGCGGGCCGCCCGGTGCCGTCTGCTCAAATGTAAACTGTTCTGCCGGCAGGGCTATTTTATGTCTTGTGAACCGGAGCTTTCTGTAAGCCGACTCTTTAGTATTATCGGTCTCGTGTATTTCACCCTCGTTAAGATCCATTATAAGCTTCTTCTGATTCTTCGATAAATATATTTTCCCGTTCCGCGCGGTTACTATATTTACCTTTGGAGGCGTTGTATAATCATAGATCAGTACTTCTCCCAGCTCATTCCTGTTCTGGTCTATCTCCCTTACGAGTATCGAGTAATTCGGTATCTCCTGCGAAAAAACTCCGGGAACTAAGGACAATGTTGGTTTCTTACGCGAGATATCCTCCATCAGCAATCGAGCTGCATGATTTGCATCCGGGTAAATATTATTGTTGAAATAAACTAACAGCAATGCGATTACTGCGCTCGCTATCAATGGTGGGATCATCATCTTGTAGAGACTTACACCGGAGGATTTGAGAATGGCTACCTCATTGTTCTGGGACATCGATCCGAATGCCATTAGCGTTGCTACAAGTACTGCCATTGGAACTACAAGTACCACCATCCAGGCAAGATTGTATAGTATCAGCTGGATTATTATCCACGTATCAAGTCCTTTCCCTACAAGCCGGTCGGCAAATTTCATCATAAACTGGAGAAGAAAAACGGCAATTAATGTGAAAACCGAAAAGAGGAACGGCGCCAGATGGTTCTTCAATATGTATTTAACTATTATCATTTCTATTACCTAAAACGGCTCTTAAATTTACCAATATTCCGAATAGAATGAAAAACAGTGGATTTGTACGAATCAGAGATCGGGTTATCTGAGTAAGTCTGCCCGACTTTTTATTCGGGCATTGGCTTCCGGATGTCTTTCTTCTTAATCATACTGATAGCTGTTGCACCCGCCCCAATATTAATTTTATTCACTTGAAGCGCGTATTTGTTAGGCGTATATTTGTTTTTGTAAATGCTAAATCGGTACTGAATTTAAAACATAGATCATTTCTGAACTAATTTTTTTTGGGAGGGTAAGTGGATTCCGTTATTAGTTTTATCAAGTCGAACACCGGAAATTATATTAACGAATTAATGGATTACATTAGGATTCCGAGTATAAGTACTCTTGAATCTCACAAAAACGAAATGCAGAGATGCGCAGAATTCGTTTCCGGTAAGCTTAAAGCTGCCGGCATGAATCGTACTGAAATTTTTCAGACAGATGGGCATCCGATTGTTTACGGTGAATGGCTCGGCGCTCCGGGTAAACCGACTGTTCTTATCTACGGTCATTACGATGTCCAGCCGGTTGATCCAATTGAACTCTGGAATAATCCTCCTTTCGAACCGGTTATTAAGGACGGAAAAATCTGGGCCCGCGGCGCTAACGACGATAAAGGCCAGGCATTCGTTCATTTTAAAAGTGTTGAGGCATTTTACAAAACTAAAGGTGAACTTCCGCTGAATGTTAAATTTATTATTGAAGGGGAAGAGGAAATCGGCAGCGCCAATCTCACAAAATTCCTTTCGACTCATCAGGAACTATTAAAGTGCGATGCGATTCTTATCTCCGATACAAATATGTTTCAGCCGGGCGTGCCTACAATAACTTACGGACTCCGCGGATTACTCTATATGGAGGTTGAAGTAACCGGACCTAACCGGGATCTTCACTCGGGCAGCTTCGGCGGATCTGTGGCAAACCCTATTAATGAACTCGCCAAAATTATTTCTAAGCTGCAGGATAAAAACGGCAAAGCTACAATTCCGAATTTCTATAAAGATGTAATGAAATTGACTAAAGAGGAGAGGGAAAACTTCAGGAGGCTCAAACATTCCGATAAAAATTTCGCTAAGGAATTGGATGTAAAGGAACTTCAGGGCGAGAAAGGATTTTCTACACTCGAAAGAATATGGGTCCGTCCTACTCTCGATTGCAACGGAATCGTCGGAGGTTTTACTGAAAAAGGTGCCAAGACCGTTCTGCCTTCCAAAGCAACTGCAAAAATTAGCATGCGGCTTGTGCCTAATCAGGATCCCAAAAAAATCGCTAAAGAATTCGAAAAGCATATTAAAAAACTCGCACCGCGCAGCATTAAGGTCGAAGTTAGAAATCTTCATTACGGCTACCCGGTTGTTGCACCCCTGGGTGGAGCCGCTATTAAAGCCGCTGCTGTCGCTGCTTCAAAAGCCTTCGGAAAGAAAACTGTCTATACGCGCGAAGGCGGATCGATTCCGGTTGTCGTTAACTTTATGAAAGAACTCAATGCACCCGCTGTTCTTATGGGATTGGGGCTCGATAGCGATAATATCCATTCCCCTAACGAACATTTTAGAATAGAAAATTTTGAGAAGGGGATTCTAAGTTCTGCTTACTTCCTGGATGAATTCTCGAAAGTTTAATTTAAACGGGTAATCAAATGAAACCCTTATTAAAAAAATTAGCTCTGCTTTCTCTCTTTATTTTTCTCGCCGTATCGTGTACTTCAAAAGATACAGGCGACGGCGATGCCGCTACATCCACATCCAAGGATGAATCGATCCGAGAGTATAATATCGATGTTCAGAAGGAACAGGCAAAGAACAGATTCCCGTGCGATACTATCGCCCTTCAGGAACATATACTCGCAAGCTATGAACCGGGTACTTACCTGGTAAGGTTCGATAGAACTTATACATACAATATCCCTAAACCCGCTGTTATCTATTTCCGCGACGGCTCAAACAATTATATCCTTGCCGTTATTGCTAAATCGAAACCGGGCGAAAGGAATATTGAAGCCAAGAATATTACCGGATTCGAATCGAGCTTTATCAATCTCGATAGTACCAAACTCGGAACTGCTTTCTTCTTTCTTACGTTATTTGAATGTAAGGAGAGCCAGTTCGAAAGAATCTGGGAATCCGAAGTACCTATTCACGGCGGATTCAACAGGATGACTATCAAAACCTGGTCCCCTAAAAATATCAAATATGTTGAACTTAATTATGAGGACGGAATAATCTCCGGTCACCGTAACTATAACTTTTTCCTTGTGGACGGATGGCGTAAAGAACCCCATCTGCTCGAAACATACGTCGGCATTGTTCATAAGAGAAACTTGAATATTGTTAATAACGATAAGTACCCGGATTATTATGAATACCGGTTTATAGAAGACTCGCTCCGCATAAGAGTAAGAGATTCAATACCGTTCTACTGGAGCGAAAAAAGAAATCTCTATATAACCGACCGGAATCCAAGATGGTTCAGAAAATATTAATTACTCATTTCCAGAGATAAAATGTTTATTGAGAATTACACAGTAAATTCAATGATCGATCAAATTCTAAAAAAATTTCCGCATGCCTCTTTGTCGGGATCTGATGTAAATCTGTTTAGCGGTATTGAGGAGGAATATAATGCCCTTAAGTACGGAGCGGGTATCCGTCTGGCATTCGGTAGGTCCGTTGTAAAACTGACGGGAAAGGATACGCTCGACTTTCTGCACCGAGTCTCTACAAACGATGTTAAGGATTTGAAACCTTTTTATAAACACCCTACACTTTTTCTTAATGAAAAAGGAAGGTTTATTGATAGAACTGTATTGCTGAATCTTGATTCTCACTTTATTCTTATCGGCGAAAATGATTCAGGTCGCCTGAATAACTGGCTGACTAAATATATTATAATGGAGGAGATTCAAACTGCCGATCTCTCAAAACAGAATGTTATATTCGATCTTATCGGTCCGCAGTCTGAATCTTATCTTACATTAATTCTCGGTGATGAAATTAAATCCTTGAACGGGGAGAACATCTTAAATCCGTCGGTTGACGGTTTTAACTTTTTCCTCTTTTCGATGCATGAACCGGGCGGGTTGAAGTATTACCGCATACTGATATCAAGCGATCAGGCCCCCAACTTTTTCGATTATCTGTTAGAGAATAAAAGCGTATTCGATGTCGCTCCTGTCGGTTCCTCGGCTTACGATATTTTCCGTGTGGAGTCCGGTATCCCGGCCTATCCTAACGAAATAAACGATCAGTTTAATCCTCACGAAAATTCACTTATCGGTGAGGTCAATTTCAAAAAGGGCTGCTATATCGGTCAGGAGGTTATTGCCCGTCTCGATACCTACGATAAAGTATCCAGGGTTATGACGGGGTTTGTTTTTGATCAGCCGTTCGAAAACCCATTGCCCGCTTCAATCTTCGACGTCAGCGGAGAGGAGATCGGGCTTGTTACGAGCGTTGTCGGCTCTATTCAGATCGGTAAAAAGATCGGCCTCGGTTTTCTCAAGAAAAAATTTATCGGCTCGGATAATGAAATCTATCTAAAAGCCGGTTCGCAAAAAATTAATTTGTCGGTCTCCGGAATACCGTTTAAGAAATGAAAATTTATACAAAGACAGGTGATAAAGGGGAAACTTCGCTCTTCGGAGGGGAGAGAGTCTGGAAAGATCATTCCCGTATCGAAGCTTATGGAACTGTAGATGAGTTGAATTCCGTCATCGGCGTTTCTATTAATGAAATAAAAGACACGGAACTGAAAGAGATTTTAAGAAGTATACAGAACGATTTATTTACTGTGGGTTCGGATCTGGCTACTCCTGCTCAAAAAGGGAATAAGGGTTTTATAATTCCGCGCGTGGAATCCCGGTTCTCTTCGCGGCTCGAGGAATTGATCGATTCATTCGATTCACGGCTTCCGGAACTCAAAAATTTTATTCTGCCGGGCGGTTCAAAAGGCGCAGGGTTTCTTCACCTGGCCAGGACTGTCTGCCGGCGCGCTGAAAGAGAGGTCTTTTCACTCTCGAAAGCCGAAGAGATAAATTCCGAAATCGGGATCTATTTAAATCGGCTCTCCGATTTGCTCTTTGTTCTTGCCCGCTTCGAAAATTTCTTGTCCAATCATCCGGATATCGAATGGAAGAAATAATTTCCCTTGCAGGAAATTGATTTTTGAAATTTGATTTTTAATTCAGGGGGTGACACTGGTTTCGACGGGGTTATAAGTTCTTTGAACTGCACACCGTGTTCTCCGTAGACACGTTAAACGACGGTAAAAAAAGTAAATGGCGAATATAACTACGCTTTAGCTGCGTAACTAAACGCAGCCGTTCTTCAATTCTACTCACGCTGGGGGTTGAATGAACGTCGCACAGTGTGATAGCCGAATCGAATGTCCGGATAGATGAGGCGAATCTTTCTCCGGAATAGTCCCTTCATAATCTGTTTGCCGATGCTGCGGGGATGAATCTAAAAGACAAACTATGTGTGTAGATGTTCCTGGAAATGTAGCTTCGGACCCGGGTTCGACTCCCGGCACCTCCAC